>JAUVDT010000036.1 GCA_030595185.1 Gammaproteobacteria bacterium | reverse complement strand
TAATGTGAATGGGCTGTTTCAGAATAAAGACTACCGTTCTATTTTTCTTTGTTTTTCCTCTGCGCTCTCTGCGCCTCGGTAACTGCTCCTGCGTTACTCTACCTTCTGCATCCATGCAGTCGTCTGCGGTGAAATCTTTTGACCTTGGTTTTTAATGGCCGCTTCAGGATGTTTTGCGACATTCGTATTGTCAGGTCAAGTCAGAGCCCGTGAAACCAAAGGTTACGGGAGGGTGTAATCACTTGTGCAGTGTACTTAGTAGTTGGGTTGGTGGTGAAGTGGGCTAGGCTATTCTTTTTGTTGCTGCGCAGTCAGCAAATTTTCTTAACATGCGGTATTGGAAGTTGGTGATTTCGTAGCTATCGCTGCCTGTGCTAATGAGTTCATCGATTACAGGTGTTAATTCAGAGGCAAAAAAGCGACAGAATTCATCACTTAGTTTATCCGATTTAATACATTCGGCGGTATTCAGAAGCTTTTCAATATCTTCGTTTTCATGTTCAATTTTTTGACCCAGGCGATAATCAAGTATTGCGCTGATCTGTTCGGCGGTTAAATTAAGTTTAACTTCGTATGTTTTAGTCATATTTTCTACTGAATCGGCTTTTGCACTATTAAAGGGGGTATTGATTACATTATTCATAACGAAAAAACTTAAATGGTTGCCAAATATTGAATATTCTTAGAGTAAATTCAGAGTACCTCAAATTATTAATGAGAGTGTTTACAAACTATGTCGAAATTGTGGCGAAATTGTAAATAATGGCATCAGTTCTTTCATTTTATTGATACTGATTCGTTAATTTAATTAACGCCTATTCCTTTCACTATTGATAATAATTAGCAATAATGCGCACTTTAATTAATGAATAAAGCGAATCTGCTCAAAATAACGGCAGATAGGGTGATTTTAAGTAGATGGCAGATTGCATTATTGTTGGCGCTGGAATTAGCGGTGTTTTAACCGCTTTAGAACTGCAACGGGCTGGAGCCGAAGTGATCTTATTGGAACGCAATAAAGTGGGCCATGAGTCTTCATGGGCGGGCGGCGGTATTATCTCGCCACTTTACCCCTGGCGTTATCCTGATGCCGTTTCACAATTAGCGCAATATGGTCAGGAGCATTACCCGTCATTACTCGATACTTTGCATTTGGAATCGGGTATCGACCCGCAATATCATAAAAATGGATTGCTGGTATTAGATCAGCATGAAAATGAAGAAGCCGAGCAATGGGCTAAAAAGTGGCAGACAAATTTACAGGTTTTAGAGGGTGATTCGCCTATTGAATGTGAGCCAGCTTTGAATCCTGCAATAAAGAGTGCGTTATGGATGCCGGATGTTGCCCAAGTAAGAAACCCCCGATTAGTAAAAGCCATGCGAGCTGTTATTAACAGTCGACGCATTACTCTGCATGAACAGTCTGCAGTTACTTCCATGCGTATAAAAAATAATAAAGTGCAGGGCGTGAATGTGGGTGACCAATATTACGATGCAAAAAAAGTTTTAATTACCGGTGGTGCGTGGAGTGGTCAGATTCTCAATCAATTAAAAATGGAGACCACAATTCAACCAGTAAAAGGTCAAATGATTTTATTAAAAGGAATGCCAGGGCAAGTGCAGCGTATTGTTTTGTCGGCGGGGAAATATATTATTCCTCGAAAAGATGGCCGTATATTAATTGGTAGTACGCTTGAACACACGGATTTCAAAAAAGAACTGACCCGAAGTGCAAAAGAAGAATTGTACAATGCTGCAATAGAAATGATGCCGTCATTATCGGGACTAGAAATTGAGCATCATTGGGCAGGCTTAAGACCGGGTTCGGATAATGGTGTGCCTTATATTGGAGAGCATCCTGACGTGAGTGGTTTGTTTTTTAATGCGGGGCATTTTAGAAACGGAGTTGTTTTAGGGCCAGCAAGTGCAAGACAAGCCGCGGACATTATGCTTAATCGAGAAGCACTTTTTAATATTTTAGACTATGGTATAGAGGCAGAACATTAGATATAGTGCCTCTGTAGTAACTCATTTACCCCTATTTTTGCCGGTTAAATGATCATGTCAGGATGACAGTTGTAAAAAAACCTGACAGGTCATAGCCACTCATCTGTGCTTAATTCTCGTTTGAATATCCTGTCATTTTATTAGCCAAAACGTGTGTTATAAAGTAATCATGAAAAAAACTATTCAAGCGTTTACATTACTCGAACTGATGATAACTCTCGCAATTGCGGGTATTCTCGCAGCTTATGGTGTTCCGTTTTTAGGTACGCTGATGACGAATAATTCACTGACGAATACCAATAATGATTTGGTGGCCTCATTGCAATATGCACGTAGTTCATCCATTCGACTGCAAGGTCGAGTCATTATGTGTACCAGTAATAATACGACATCGGCAGCACCAACGTGCGGTGGGTCGACCGTGCCCTGGACGGCTGGCTGGCTTATTTTTCAAAATAATGACACAACGAATGTTACTTTTGATAGCGGAGATGTTTTATTGCGTACCTATCCAAGAGTTACATTAGATAGTCTAGCGATTACCATGGTGGGCTTAGGTGGGACACCAACAAACATAGTTGATTACCTTATGTTCAATGCACCCGCTGGAGAACCAATACTGGCAGATTTATCTAATCAATCGGGTATTTTCAGAATATGTGTTGAGAATGATACAACTCATATTCGAGGTGTGATTGTGAATGTTTCAGGACGAATTGCATCAACGCGTGACACAAGTGTTATCGGTAGTTCTTGCCCGTAGGTATTAAAAAATTATGAAACAATTTATCAACTTTAAAAAGCAAGCCGGGTTTAACTTAATAGAAGTTTTACTGGCCTTTGTTATTTTGTCGATCGGTTTGTTGGGTGTTGCTGGTTTGCAAACTACCGCTATTAGATCGAGTCATACTGCAATGTTAAAAACAGTAGCCATTATCAAAGTATCTGAAATCATTGAGCGGATTCGTGCCAACCCAGGTGCCGATCTTGAGGATTATGCATTGGGTGTGGGTACTGATGGTATTGATCAGGAATGTGATCAACGCACAATTACCCCGGTGGCTGCTGTTTGTGACTTTCAGGAGTTGGCTTCGAATGATTTATTTGTTTGGGAAAATGGATTAACAAATGGAGCGGGTTTGCCTGCTGCGGGTACTAATGCATCTATCATTGTTGATAATACGGTTACACCTGCCATTGCAACGATTACCGTCTTCTGGGTTGAGCGTGGTGAAAATATGCAATACAGCTCAATGATTCAGCAATTACCGGCAGATTTATAATGAGGCCTTACCCAATGTTAAAACAATCAACTCACATTCAAAAAATAGCTGGATTTACATTAATTGAATTAATGATTTCAGTTGCCATTGGTTTCTTTTTAATGGCAGGTGTTTTTACTGTTTTTTCGAATGGTAGACAGGCTCAGGCTGTGGTTGATGGGCAGACCCTGTTAATAGATGACGCGCGTTTTGCGTTTACCAGTATTTCGTATGACTTACGTCACGCTGGCTTGTGGGGTAAAACCAATAATTATAAAGAAATTTCAGGTACGGTTTTTAAAGTGGACGGCACGTTGACTGAAAACCCTATTCCTCGTCAAGGAGCGGCAGCTATACCGGCTATTGCGAGTGATTGTGAGACAAGTTGGTACCGTAATTTATCAGAATCGTTCTTTGTATCAAATAATGTCAATCCTTATCTTACAACCTGTATATCTAATGGCAGTTACAAGGCAAATACCGATGTATTGGTTGTTAAATACGCACCACCAACAAGAATCGATGAAACGTCTTTAGCGCCTAATGTGGTTTATATCTTATCTAATAGCTTTCAAGGTGAGTTATTTGTTGGGGATACTCAGCCAAACTGGAATAATGACATTGCTGGCTTAGTGGCTTCTAGTTATCGACTGAAAGCGCGGGCCTATTATGTCAATACCTATACTGACGTTAGTGGTGATGGTTACCCTTCATTGCATCGCATTGAGTTGGCTATAGGGCCTTCTTTAACTGACAGTATGTTGATTCCAGGGGTTGAAGATTTTCAGCTCCAAATGGGTCTTGATATGAATAATGATGGTTCGGTCGATATGTATGTGGATGCGGATGATGCGCGACTGGAATGGGATTATGTAACGACAGTTCAGTTTTGGGTTATGGTGCGTTCGCAAGATGGAATGTTACGACCTGCAGATGCAGCCAATGGTGTTGCGGCAGAGACGCAAACTATTAGCATGGCTGGCCGAGCTGGTGTTACTTATAGTGATGGTTATCGCAGAGTCGTAATGTCGACTGTAGTTAAATTACAAAACAGACTTGCTGTTAGTGATAGGGCGGGAAGTTAATGATGAATTTTCAGAAACAAAAAGGCGTGGCTTTAGCGGTTGGATTGGTAATGTTATTAGTCTTAACGATTATGGGCATTTCCAGTATGAGCAATACAACCTTGCAATTGAAAATTGCCTGTAATTCACAAACACATAACGATGCATTTCAAGCGGCAATGTCCTGTGTCAATGAATCTATTATACAAATCGATAGATCTGGCACGTGGCCACAAACTAATACTTGTATTATTGCTGGTTCAAATACTTCTGCATCGGTGTCGACGGATTATTTAGGCTGCCAAAGAAAGTTTGGTGGTGATTTGGAATTCACAGCATATGAAGACGTTTATGAGGTGGACTCCACAGGTACGGCAACAGGTTGTGGTGGTGCTGCATTTAGTCGAGTAGTGCAAGCAGTTGCTCTTAAATCGGCAGTAAACTGCACTGAGCAATAATGACTTATTTGAGGTTTTTGAAATGAAAAAACATGTGTTCAACTCTTTTATATTTATTCTGTTGCTGTCTGGTTTAGGAATGAATATCGTTTCAGCAGGCTCAATGGTGGAATTTGAATCGGGATTTGAAGAAACGTCTCTTTACATTCGTTTAGCAAATGACTTAACAGGTATTATTAAAGGTCGCGAATGTGAGGACTGTGAAATGAAAATAGTTAAAATTACACCAAATACCAAACTAGAAATTAATGGTGTGATGGTGGGCCTGATTAGAGCAAAAAGCTTGTCAGGAAAACCTGCTTTAGTTATTTACAATCTTAGAACAAAAGAAGTAAGGCTGATTAGTCATTAAACCATGAAGTACATGGCTAATAGTAAAGTAAAGAATACGATTCGAGGTTTTTATGAAAACACTTAAACAAAAATTTAACGCCCATTTAATAGGTCTGTTTATATCGGCTATTTTTATAGCACCAGCAGTTGCAGAAGATATCGAAATATATGTCGGCAACGCAGCGGCTACAGTGGAAGTGAAACCTAATCTGCTCTTTATTATTGATACCTCCGGTAGTATGCGTATCAAAGTAAACACACAAGAACCTTATGACGTCTCTCATGATTACAGTACGGACTCCAGTAGTTGTTTTGATAATGATAGGATTTATTTCTCGACAGGTGATACGCCAACTTGTGATGCTCCTACTGATAACTGGTTTAATAAAACGGCTTTAAAATGTGATGCGGCTACGGTACCTTTATTTAATGAGGTTGATCCCATTGTTACGACTGTTATAACCCCTATCAGTGATAGTGGTTTGATCGATAGGACTTTTAGTCTAGATCCTTTAGAAGAAGAAGGCATTGATTCAAATACTATTTCATCAGTTTATGAGGCAGCGACTGAAACAACAACAACAGTAATCGAATATACACAAACTTCTTTTCATACTGACGGTAACCGAAAGACGGTAGTTGTCACTTCTGAAGAGGTGGTCAGTGTGGGCGTGCCTTTAGGTATCGGTGTTTTTCAAAACCGTATTGCGCAATGGAAAGAAAATAATGATGCAAATCGTCAAGAATGGTTAAGCATTAATAATATACAAAAAGACTGGTTTATAGAGTGTGTATCAGATTTTGGTGTGCACGGTGAAACAGATGTTAGTTCAGGGAAATATATAGCGAATAGAAGCGACGGCCCATATACCAGTAATGAAAATGAGTCTGTTAGCTGGAATGCAGTAGGCCGTGGCTATATTTTATATACCGCTAATTATTTGAATTGGGTTGAAGTTGCACCAATGCTACCTGAAGATGAGAGTCCAACGCGATTAGATGTTGTAAAAGAAGTAACGTTTAATGTCGTAGATAGTAGTAATAATATTAATATTGGTTTGATGCGTTTTGATGACCATGGTAGTAGCAGTCAGGGAGGCATGATAACGTATCCCGTTGAAGATGTAACAGCGGCTCGTGGTGATTTTAGATCCAGATTAATGACTTATAATCCTAGTGGTTATACGCCGTTGTCAGAAGTTTTGTATGAAAGTTATTTATATTGGGCAGGTGAGGATGTTAAGTATGGTTTGACTTCTCATCCTTCACGCTCTATTGGTTCATCTCGAAAAGACGGTGTTTTAAATAGTGAGTATTTGTCGCCGATTGAATACACCTGTCAGAAAAACTTTAATATTTTACTATCAGATGGCTCTGCATCAGCAGATGGTGATGCGGATTCAGAGATTGAAACATTAATTGAGGGTTCATGTGTTAGTAATTGCCTCGATGAATTAGCAGGTTACATGTATACGCATGACGTTTATGATGGCCTGGATGAAGAACAAATAGTTTCTACTTATACAGTTGGTTTTGCAGAAGATCACGCATTATTAAGAGCAACTGCCGATGCCGGTGGCGCTAAATACTTCCGTGCAAATAATGCGGTGGAATTAACGGAAGTATTTAACAAAATCATTGCTGAAATCTTGTCGATTAATACGACCTTCTCTTCGCCAGCGGTTTCAATTAATGCCTTTAACCGTACAACGCATCGTAATGATTTATATTTCACTTTGTTTAAGCCAGCCATTGGACCGCATTGGAACGGTAACTTAAAACGCTTTAAATTAGTTTTTGATGACGATGGTGTGCCATCAATTGTTGATAATCGATTACCAGCACAGAGTGCAATTAACGCTGTAACGGGTTTCTTTGATGATGGTGCTTATAGTTGGTGGACACCGACATCAGGTGCGGCGGACGGTGGTGAAGTAACACTAGGTGGAGCTGCGGCACATATCTCTTCACGTACAGTTTATACATACACGGGTGCGGCTGATCCTGTTAATGTGGACCTGAGTTTATCTGAGCATCGGTTCCATGAAGACAATACATCATTAACTCCTGAGTTATTAAATATAACGGCAGCTGATCCTTTTGACTTCCGTTATAAAGTGGTTCGTTGGGCGCGTGGTTTGGATGCCTACGATGATGATGGTGATGGTAGTACCAGTGATGATCGTAAAGTTATGGGTGATCCATTGCACGCGGAACCGGCATTGGTTCAATACGGTGGTACGCGAGCTGTTGCTGCAACTGCAACAGATCCTGCAGTAGAAGAAGTTGTTGATATTACCAGTTATGTGGCAACCAATGACGGTGTGTTGCATGCAATAAATACCAGTAATGGGCAGGAAATCTTCTCTTTTATTCCGAAAGAAACGCTGCCATTACAAAGAATAGTTGCCGAAGATATAGCCGGTGATGGTAAAGCTTATGGTTTAGATGGTTCTGTTAAAGCATTGGTTATTGATAATGGTCATGACGGTACAATTGATACAGGTGATGATGATAAGGTTTATCTTTTCTTTGGTCAGCGTCGTGGCGGAAACAACTACTTTGCAATGGACGTTACGGATCGTAGTAACCCTAAATTAATGTGGGTAATACACGGTGGTAGTGGTGATTTTGCAGAACTGGGTCAGAGCTGGTCGAATATACAAATCAAAAAATTGTTGATTAATGGTGAAGCAAAATTCGTTGGAATTTTTGGTGGTGGCTATGATGAGGTTAAAGAAGACAATGCTGGGCTACTAAGAACTACAACATCTTCTGCAGGTGATATCGGCCGTGCTGTTTATATTGTGGATGCTTTAACTGGCGAGCGTTTATGGTGGGCAGGTCCAAGTGGCTCATCGGCAGATCTTGAGCTGAGTGATATGAAATACAGTATCCCGGCGCGCATGAAAGCGGTTGATGTTCGCGCTGATGGTTATACCGATAGAATGTACGTTGGTGATATGGGTGGTCAAATCTGGCGCTTTGATATCATGCCGGGTATTGAAACGGGTGATTCTTTAAATGAACTGATTTCGGCGCAACGTATTGCTGTTCTTGCGGATGGGACTGCAGAAGGTCATCGACGTTTTTATTATCCTCCTGCAGTGGCGATTATTGCAGAACCAGGGCAAGCGGCTTATTTAGCTTTAGGGATTACATCTGGTTATCGTGCACATCCATTAGATACAGCGGTACACAATCGTATTTACATGGTACGTGATGAGTTCTTGTATAACATACCGCCAGCTAATTCATATGGCTCAGCGGGTACGGGCATAACAGAAAGTGATTTGTTTGATACCACTGACAATGATATTGGCCAGGGAGATGCCGGTGAAGTGACAGCTGCTGTTACCGAATTAGGATCAAAAGATGGTTGGTTGATTAACTTACATGAGTCTGATGGCAGTTATGTCGGTGAAAAGGGTTTATCAGAAGCATTGATTATCGATGGTTTGTTGGTAGCCACCACTTATGTGCCTGAAGATGCATCTTCAACGGTTACCTGTGAGCCGGCTGATGGAAAAGGTTATGTTTATTTCATGTCAGTGATTGATGCGCAGCCACAGTATAATTTTGATACGGTTGTGGACTCATCCGATAACTTGACGGCAGAGGATCGTAGAAATGAATTGATCCGTGGTGGTATTCCACCTAATCCAGCACCTATTTTTACAGAAGATGGTAGTGCGATTATTGTTGGTACTGAGCCTACTGAAAGCACAAGTGATGATAGGCCAAGAAAACTATTCTGGTATGAAAAATCATTATTAGACGATTAAAAGTTAAGAGGTAGATATGAATCAAAAAAAATCTAAAGGTTTTACATTAATAGAGGCCATGATAACTGTGGCAATAATAGGTATTTTGGCATCGGTAGCAGCGCCTTTATATGTTGGCTATGTTCAAAAAACGAGTCGTTCTGATGCAACGGCTGCATTGTTGAACATGTCGAATGAACAAGAGCAGCGATCAATGAGACTAAATGCTCCGTATACAGATGATGAGGCTTTAATTGGTGGTGTTAATACCAGTAATGGGTATTACACATTAGAAGTTTCGACGCTTACGGCAACGGGTTATACCTTAACAGCAACAGCAGTAACAACTGGCCCACAGGCTGGTGATAATGATGGTGTATTAGATTGCAGGGCAATTAGTATTACGAGTGCAGGGCAAAAAACGCCGCCGGATTGTTGGGTTCAATAGTGATTGTTAGCGAAACTTAATCCAATAAAAAAGGCAGAATTTATTCTGCCTTTTTTATTGGATTAATGTTTTTATCTTAGTTCTTTAGGTAAAGAAAAAACCACATTCTCATTAATCTCACCATCGCAATCAACGCAGTGAGCACCTTGTTGCTCAAGAAATGATATGACTTCCTTTACAAGAATCTCAGGGGCTGAGGCGCCCGCTGATATGCCAATATTTGTAACGTCTTCAATCCATGATAAATTAATGTCTGATGCGTTGTCGATAAGGTAAGCGGTGGTGCCCAATTTTTCAGATAGTTCTTTTAATCGGTTTGAATTAGAGCTGTTAGGTGATCCAACAACTAATATTAAATCGGTATCTTTAGCTAAGGTTTTTATTGCGTCCTGACGATTTTGTGTGGCGTAACAAATATCATCTTTTCTTGGTTCTGAAATGTTTGGGTAGTATTTTTTTAATTCATTAATGATGTCGATTGTTTCATCGACAGAAAGAGTAGTTTGTGTGACATAGGCTAATGTTTTTTCTGCAGAAATATTTAATTGAGGGACGTCATTAATGGATTCAATTAAGTGAATGTTGCCGCCGAATTGATTATCAAAGCGACCTAAGGTGCCTTCAACTTCAGGGTGGCCTGCATGCCCTATAAGAATGACCTCATGTGCTGCTTTTGCGTGACGTACAACTTCCATATGAACTTTAATAACCAGAGGGCAAGTCGCATCAAAAATTTGTAAACCACGTTCTTTGGCTTCATCTTCAATAATTTTGGCAATACCGTGTGCACTAAATATAACGGTAGCATCGTCAGGAATTTCGTTTAGCTCTTCAACAAAAATGGCACCTTTGTTTTTTAAGTCATTAACAACGTGCGCATTGTGCACAATTTCATGGCGTACATAAATGGGTGAACCAAAGTTTTGAATAGCGCGTTCTACAATTTCAATGGCGCGATCAACACCGGCACAAAAGCCACGTGGTGAGGCCAGTGTTATATTTATATTATGATCAGTCATTTTTAACCTTTAATATTTCAACTTCAAACACCAGATTATTGCCAGCCAGTGGGTGATTGAAATCAACAGAAACATAGTCTTCTTTTACTTCAAGAACAACGCCGTTAATGTCATCGCCAGCGGGTGTGTCAAAAGCAATGACCTGGCCTTTTTCTGGTTTCATATCAGAAGGGAAGTCTGACGAGCTTAAATCATGAATATTTTCCGGGTCACGATCGCCGTATGTTTGTTCGGGCGTCAAAGTGATATTTTGTTTGTCGCCCTGCTTTAAATTTATCAAAGACATTTCCATGCCTTCTGTTAACAGGTCTTCACCCATAGTGAACTCAAGAGGCTCATCACCAAAACTACTTTCGAGTTCGGTGCCGTCCTCTAAAGAGATGCGATAATGCAAAGTAACGTGGCTATCTTGAGTAATTGACAAAGGCATAATTTTAGTCTTTTGTTTGATCGGGTTGTTGCGTAAAAGTGGTATAAATCAATAATACAACACCGCCGCTGATTGCCATATCCGCTACATTGAAGGCAGGCCAGTGATGGCTTTCATAATAGACATCAAGAAAATCGATTACGTGTCCGAACAATAGGCGATCAATAAAGTTACCGATTGCGCCACCTAAAACCATGCTGATGGCCAATGATTCAATTTTGCAGGCTGCTTTTTTTAACCAGAAAAAAAGTACAATGCTAATAGCTGCTGTTAGTGTTAAAAAAAACCAACGCTGCCATCCACCGGCATCACTTAGGAAACTAAACGCGGCACCTTCGTTATATGCCAGTGTGAGATTAAAAAAAGGCATGACAGAAAGTCGTTCATAAAGATCAAATGAGCGTTCAACGAGTTGTTTGCTGATTTGATCGAGTAAGACAATAACTGTGCTAATTGATAACCACTTAAACAAAGCAGGGCTGGTTGTATTCATATGTTTATGCAAACTCTCGTTGTTCGCCATCGGCATCAATGTTTTCTATACAGCGACCGCACAGTTCTGGGTGTTCTGTATGTTGGCCAACATCTTCACGGTGATGCCAGCATCGGTCACATTTTTCATGTGCAGATGCTGTAGCCTTAACCCAGATGGTTTCGCCATTTACTTCGCAGGCTTCTGTATCGGCTGGTTGTGAGTCAGTTACGTGTAAGCGTGCTGCTGATGTGATTAATACAAAACGTAATTCATCACCTAGTAATGCCAGTTTATTATTTAAAGATTCAGTAACATACAAATCAATTTCTGCATCAAGTGATGAGCCAATGGTTTTTGAAACACGTAACGGTTCCAGTTGTTTGCTGACCGCGGTACGAACTTCTAAAATTGTGTTCCAGTATTCGTGGTTGAGCACATCTTTGTCGGTTAACTCAAACAAGTCGGTGTACCAGTTTTTAAGATGAACTGATTCACCGTTGTTGCCTGGAATTGCGGCTGCAATATCTTCAGCTGTAAAGCTTACGATAGGTGCTAGCCAGCGACTCATTGCTTCGATGATATGATAAAGCGCAGTTTGTGCCGAGCGTCTTGCATTACTGTTTTCTTGTGTCGTGTATTGACGATCTTTAATGATGTCGAGATAAAAACCACCTAATTCATTCGCGCAGAAGTTATGTAGCTTTTGATAAATGCTGTGGAAGTTATAGGTTTTGTACGCTTCGATAATTTCTTTTTGTAACTTGGCGGTGTGCGAAACAGCCCAGCGATCTAATGCCAGCATGTCGTCTGCTTTAACCATATCAGTTTCAGGATTAAAGCCATGTAAGTTAGCTAATAAGAAACGTGCGGTATTACGGATACGACGATAAGAATCAGCAGTACGTTTGAAAATTTCATCCGATACACTCATCTCTGCCGAGTAGTCGCTCGACGCAACCCATAGACGTAAAATATCAGCACCTAACGCATTGCATACTTTTTGTGGCTCGATGGTATTACCCACCGACTTCGACATTTTTTTACCTTTGGCGTCCACCACAAAACCATGTGTTAAAGCCGTTTTGTAAGGTGCTTTACCGTTAATGGCAACACCGGTTAGTAATGATGACTGGAACCAGCCACGGTGTTGATCCGAACCTTCTAAATATAAATCTGCAGGTGAGTGTAAATAATCACGCGCTTCTAAAACGGCCTGGTGTGTTACGCCAGAGTCGAACCAAACATCCAAAGTATCAACAACTTTATCGTAGTTGGCTGCATCATCACCTAATAGTTCTGACGGCTCTAAATTGAACCATGCATCAACACCTTCTTTTTCAATCAACAGTGCTGCTTTTTCGATTAATGCAGGCGTGTCTGGGTGCAGTTCAGCTGTTTCTTTGTGTACAAAAAGTGTGATCGGAACGCCCCAGGTACGTTGGCGAGAAATACACCAGTCCGGGCGGTTGTTAACCATGCTTTCTATACGCGCCTGTCCCCAGTCTGGTAACCAGTTAGCTTCTTTAATCGCTTTGTTGGCATCATCACGCAAACCATTTTGTGTCATGCTAATAAACCACTGCGGTGTCGCACGGAAAATGATTGGTGTTTTATGGCGCCAGCAATGCGGGTAGCTGTGTGTAATTTTTGTATGATTTAGCAATACACCATTTTCTTTTAATTTTTCCAACACGATTGGGTTAGCTTTATTAACGTGTTGGCCGCCAACTAGTTCCGTGTCCGGAACAAAGACGCCGTTACTGCCCACTGGATTATAAATTTCTAAATCGTATTTTAGGCCGACGGTGTAATCGTCTTGTCCATGACCGGGTGCGGTGTGAACTGCGCCAGTACCGGCATCGGTTGTGACGTGCTCGCCTAAAATCATTGGTACCTGGCGATCATTAAATGGATGCTGAACCAAAATGTTTTCTAGTTGTGCGCCATCGCAACGACCAAGTACTTGTGCTTCGTCTTCACTGTAGCGTTGCACTGCCGATTCGTATAAGGCTTCGGCTAAAATTAAACGCATCGGCGCAGCTTCTGCATTTACTTGAACTAAAACGTAAGTCAATTCCGGGTGTAATGACACAGCCATGTTCGCTGGCAATGTCCACGGTGTTGTTGTCCAGATAACTGCTGCAATATCGCCTTTACCTTCGTCAGTGCCAAACACTTTTAATACTTGTGCTTCATCGACAACTTTGAAAGCAACATCGATTGCATCAGATTTTTTATCCTGATGTTCTACTTCTGCTTCAGCCAGTGCAGACCCACAATCAAGACACCAGTGAACCGGTTTTGAACCTTTGTGAAGGTGACCTTTATCAACAATTTTACCCAGCGAACGAACGATGTCGGCTTCAAATTTGAAATCCATTGTCAGGTAAGGGTTATTCCATTCGCCTTGAACACCCAAACGAATAAAATCATTGCGCTGACCATCTACTTGTTTGCTTGCATACTCGCGGCATTTTTTACGGAAAGTGCTTGCATCAACTTTAACGCCGGCTTTACCGACTTTTTTCTCAACCTGTAATTCAATCGGTAAGCCGTGGCAATCCCAGCCTGGAACGTAAGGCGCATTTTTACCATCCATCGTCTGGCTTTTAATGATGATATCTTTAAGGATCTTATTAACCGCGTGACCAATATGGATATCGCCGTTCGCATACGGAGGACCGTCGTGCAAAATAAAAGGCTCACAACCTTCGCTTTTTTTGCGAATCTGGCCATACAGATCATCTTCTTTCCATTTAGCAAGAATCTTAGGTTCACGATTCGGTAAATTGCCACGCATCGGGAAGTCTGTATCGGGGAGATTTAAGGTGTGTTTATAGTCAGCCACTTCGGGTTTTCCTGGTTAAGTTTAAGAGAGCTCTGCACGACGCATCTTTTACGCTGTGGCGTTGTTATAAATGATCTCAAAATGCTCATTTGCAGATGCAAACTGCGCTTTCTCCATCATTTATGCCTAGCCACAACGAAAAATCTACACCGTGAAAAACTCTCTGTATCAGTTTGTTAGTTAAAAAATTCTTTTGCGCTATCGCAGTCAAGATGTATCTGCGATTGTAACGCATCCAGTGAGTCGAATTTCCTTTCTTCTCGTATTTTATGCTTAAAATTTACACAAACGTGACGTCCGTAAATTTCTTCAGCAAAATCGAATAAATGCACTTCCAGCTGTACGTTAATACCATCGACGGTAGGGCGTTTGCCAATATTGGCAACACCAAAAATAGTGCGCTTATCAATTTTCATTTCAACGGCATAAACGCCACTAAGAGGAATGTTGCGATGGAATAGTTTGATATTGGCAGTCGGGAAGCCAATCGTGCGGCCTCGTTTGTCACCGTGCGCAACTCGACCACAAATATTGTAATCGTGCCCCAGCATTTCTGCGGCTAATTCTAATTGGCCAAGGTTCAGGGCATCACGAATGCGTGTACTGCTGATGCGCTCCTGATTGTATATTTGTGTGGAGGTATCTTCGACTTCAAAGCCGTACTTTTTACCGGCTTTTTGCAGTGTTGCAAAATCACCGGAGCGGCCTTTACCAAAACGGAAATCATCGCCGACCAGTAAGTATTTAATAGCGAATTGATCGACCAGTATTTTTTTTATGAATTCATCGGCAGGCATTTCAGCTAATTGAGAATCGAATTTCATGCAGAGCATGAAATCAGTACCGGTTGAATTCAATGCCATAAATTTTTCGCGTAAACGATTTAATCGCGCTGAACTTTGTTCGTGGGTGAAATATTCATGCGGTAAAGGTTCAAATGTCATTACGCCAGCAGTGCAACTTAACTCTGTGGCTGTGCTTTGCAGGTGTTTAATGATGGCTTGATGACCCAGATGCACGCCATCGAAGTTACCAATCGTGAGAGCGCAGCCTTTATGTTGAGGGCGTAAATTATGAAGGCCGCGAATAAGATGCATAAGAAGGTAGCGATTAGGCTTAATAATGTCATTAAAGCCATGATTATACGGCTTTTTTTAGCAGTCTGCTAAAGCAATTCTTAGCGTTTTAGTTGAGCGGGTCGTAGGCCCGTTAATAATAAGCTAAGTAAATAAATGACGGCTGCAATAATTATGATGATTAACAGATTGATTAGCCGTTCAGATAGCGACCAGTTTGTCCAAATATCCAGTTTTGGTGACCAATAAATAATGAACCCGGCTAGTAGTCCATTGGCAAGGATGAGTTGTAACATGAGTTTGCCCCAGCCGTTTTGAGCGTTGTAGATACTTTGTCGACGTAATGCAAAGAACAGCATTGCTGCATTCATATAAGCAGAAGCCGAGGTTGCTAAGGCTAAACCAACGTGCGGAGCTTCGTAATTGTAAGTGACCATTGGTACGACAAATAAAATGTTTAAAACCATATTGGCTGTCATGGCTTTAACCGCAATTTTCATTGGGGTTTTGGTGTCCTGACGTGCATAAAATGCAGGAGCGAGTACTTTAATAATGATGAATGCGGGCAGGCCTAGCGAATAAGCCATTAAACTTAATGACGACATATAGCTGTCCTGGCTATTAAATTCACCGTATTGGAATAGAGTAGCCAGTATGGGCTGGGAGAGTAGTAACAAACCAAGAGCAGACGGCACGGCAATTAACATAACCAGTCGTAATGCCCAGTCGATGGTGTGATTAAAATCTTCAGTTGATTTATTAGCGTGTTGTTTTGATAAGTTGGGCAAAATAACGGTAGCCAATGCAATACCAAAAACACCCAATGGAAATTCAACTAAACGATCAGAAAAATACAACCAGCTGACGCTACCCGCGACTAAAAAGGAAGCGATCACGGTATCGAGTAATAAGTTAATTTGTGCAACGGATGAGCCGATGATGGCCGGAATCATCAGTTTGCTAATTTTCTTAACGCCTTCGTGGTCACGTTTGAAGCGTGGGCGAGGCATTAAACCTAAGCGCACTAAAAATGGAATTTGAAAAGCAAGCTGTGTAAAACCGGCAAAAGCGACACCCCATGCAAGAGCAATAACTGGCTGATCGAATAACGGTGCTGCCCATAATGCCGCCCCAATGAGACAAATATTTAGAAAGACAGGTGTAAATGCCGGAACAGCAAACTGGTTAAAGCTATTGAGTATGCCGCCCGAAAAAGCCACCAGCGAAATAAAGAATATGTATGGGAAGGTGATGCGTAGCATTTCGGTTGTTAATTCAAAACGGTCTGCTTCATCGATAAACCCAGGCGCAAATACCATAACAACCAAAGGGGCTGTGGCCATGCAGATTGTTGTTAATAAGAGCAATGCGCCGCCTAAGCTACCGGCCACGTGGTCGAGTAGGTCTACCAATGCTTCTCGAGAGCGGGTTTCTTTATATTCAGAAAAAACAGGTACAAAGGATTGTGCAAAAGCACCTTCTGCAAATAATCGACGAAGAAAATTGGGGATTTTAAAGGCGACGAAAAAAGCATCGGTACCAGCATTGGCACCAAAAATATTGGCGAAAATAATATCACGAGCCAACCCCATAAAACGGGAGATCGTGGTCATAATGCTGACAATGGCGGTAGATCGGAGCAGTTTCACGTTTTTATCGTTATTATTTGTGTAAGTTATTATCTATTTCGACGCTAAGGCGCAGAAATGCAAAGAGGATGAAATTAGTCACGACTTTATAATATAAAGGCTGAAATTGATATTATATAAGACAAAGAGCTATATGCCCTGTGTCTTTGGGATAAAAGAGCAGTTAATGTATTGCTAAAGTAAGATAAAACTGGCAGAATACGCGATCTTAAATTTCAATGTGAATGGAGAACTCCATTGGCTAATACTGCACAAGCAAAAAAACGTGCCCGCCAGGCTGAAGGTAAACGTCAGCACAACGCTGGTATGCGCTCAATGTTCCGTACTTATGTTAAACGAGTTGTATACGCTGTAGAAGCTGGCGATAAAGCTAAAGCTGCAGATGCATATAAAACGGCTGTTCCTGTTATTGATGGTTTGGTTTCAAAAGGCCTAATCCACAAAAACAAAGCTGCTCGTCATAAGAGTCGCCTTAATGCTTCTGTTCTTGCAATGTAATTGCTGAACATTTAGTTTTAATGTGAAAAAGCCGGCTTCTGTTAATTCAGAGTCGGTTTTTTTATGCCCAGACCATTATCTGAAATAAATTATCTGGAATAACTGTCTGAAATAATCGCAATCTAATGATTATTTCGCCTCATGGTCTAAAATCAGAATAAGTCTATTAGTGAGTTAAGTATGAGTTCAAATCAATACGATCTTTTAATTGTTGGTGGCGGAGTTTCTGGTACGGCACTGCTGTATATGACGGCGAAATATACCGATATAAAGCGCATTGGTTTGATAGAAAAATACGCGGCTCCTGCGCGTGTAAATTCACTATCGAGTAATAACAGCCAGACCTTACATTGTGGTGATATCGAAACGAATTACACCTTAGACAAAGCGTTAAAAGTTAAGCGAGCAGCAAGCATGTTACGAAACTATGCGACGGCTCAGCCAGATATTGATCACATTATTTTTAAATACCCCAAAATGGTTTTGGCCGTTGGCGAAAATGAATGTGAGCAAATGCGAGAACGTTTTAAAATATTTTCACCGCACTACCCAGATCTTAAATTATTAGATAAAAAAGCCATCTCTAAAATTGAACCTGCGGTTGCATTAAAAGATGGGCGATTGCGCGAAGACGAAGTGCTTGCGCTGGGTTCTACCGATGAATACACAGCCGTAAACTTTGAGGCTTTGTCGCGTTCATTCGTACGACAAGCTGAAAAGATAGAAAATAAAGAAATTGATATTCATTTTAATGAAACCGTTACGCACATAAAAATCGAAAAAGACCGCTTCCTTGTTGAGACGAATGGAATTTGTTATCAAACAAAGTCTTTGGTTGTGTGTGCCGGTGGTCATAGTTTAAAGCTGGCGCATGATTTAGGTTATGGTCTGCATTATTCCTGTTTACCAGTGGCGGGTAGTTATTATTTCACGCCGCAGTGTTTGAATGGAAAAGTGTATACCGTACAAAATGATGCCTTGCCTTTTGCTGCGATACACGGTGACCCTGATGTTTTGGTGCCAGGCTCAACGCGCTTTGGTCCGACGGCTTTGGTGTTACCAGTGCTTGAGCGATATAACTTAAAAACCATGCCGGAGTTTTTACAAATATTTAAGTTTGATCGTAAAGTGGCTAAAGTACTTTGGGATTTATTAAAAGTGCGTGATATAAGAAACTACATGTTTAAAAACATGTTGTTTGAAATCCCGCTTATTCGTAAAATTTTATTTTTAAAAGACGTAAGAAAAATTGTTCCCGCATTGAAATTTAAAGACTTAACTTTTGCGCGCCGTGTTGGTGGTATTCGTCCTCAACTAATCGATAAAGTAAATGCAAAGTTATTAATGGGTGAGGCTAAAATTGATACGGGTATTGGAGCGATATTTAATATGACACCTTCACCGGGCGGTACATCGTGTTTAGAGAATGCAGAAATCGACATGCGGGCTATTGCCGGTTTTTTAAATCTTTCTGTCGATGAAGAGAGTATAAAAAAAGACTTGCTTGGTGATGATGTGCAGCATGGTAAAGAAGATTTTCCAGGTCGTGTTATATCAGGTGATGATTAACTTTTTGCTTTGCCACTTGAGATGGTTTCATAGACGGCTGCACTGATAACAATTAGGCCACCGGTTATTGTTTGCATGTTGGGCATTTCTGCCAAAAAGATAGCGGCGAATAATGTGCCGTAAACGACCTGCATACAACCAACTAAGCTGGCTGTTTTTGCTTTTAAGTGTAATAGGCTGTTTGCGAACAGCGTATGTGGTAATGCAGTAAAGAAAATACCCAGCAGTAAAAGCTGTAACCATTGTGTTTGAGTAACGTCAGGCATAATCTCTCCTGAAAAAGGCAGTAGTAATAAAATAACAGTCAGTGTTTGATAAAATAAAGCGTGTCGTGCCGGGTAAGCTTTAAAATATCTTCCATGCAGAATGTTCCTTATGGAAAATAAGAAAGCGGATAATACGCCCCAAAAAACACCGATAGCTGTCTGGTTGTTAATTGAGAATTCAGGCACCAGTAAATAAATGCCGAACAAAACAACAATCGCACTAATGATGTCTTTTATATGTGGGCGCTCACCGTGAAAAAAAGGCTCAATAAAAACGGTGATAACAGGGTAAGTATAAAGCGCGATGATGCCGATAGCGATTGATGATACTTGCATTGCGTGAAAATAAGTTATCCAGTGGGTAGCAAGAAAAAACCCCAGTAGCATCGCGATCAGGTAGTCGCGTGTGTTATTTAATAAAAGCGATTCTTTTAAATACTTTATGTAGATAGCAATAGCTAACACGGCAAAAACACTGCGCAGTAAGGTTATCTCAATAGCGCTGAGTGAAATTAGTTTTGAGAAAAGGGCTGTCAGTCCAAAAATAAGTACGGCACTGTGGACGGATAATAAGCCTTCGCGGTGATTCGTCATTTAGATATTCCGATGTAGAGTGTTTCATTCTAACGTAGAAAGTTAGTCAATATAATATGTTTCAAATATAAATTTTATTGTGAGGGTGAGTTGAAAGAATTCGATGTTGTTGTGATTGGTGCTGGCGCCTCTGGGTTAAT
>JAUVDT010000094.1 GCA_030595185.1 Gammaproteobacteria bacterium | reverse complement strand
CCGAACAAAAAGCTTCGTCATTCCCGCGTGCTTTTAGCGGGAATCCAGAGGCTTTTGCTTTTAAATCACTGGATTCCGGTTAAAACACTACCGGAATGACAGTTTCTTGCTTTATATAAATTAACCTAATGTCTTTGACTTTTTTGCGTGTATTCGCGTTCATTTGCGGTAAATATTTTTTGTCTTTAATGGCCGATTTAAAATAACTTAGGTCCTTTGAGTTATCTGGATCTAAAAATTAAAACTCATATCTAAAGGCTTATGTTTCAAATTGGCAAATTGCTCACGTAACTCCAGTATATGCTGCTCCCAGTATCGATCTTCACCAAACCAGGGGAATGCCATTGGAAAAGCAGGATCATTCCAACGGTGAGCTATCCACGCAGCGTAGTGCACAAGTCGCATTGTTCTTAATGACTCAATAAGGCCGATCTCTGCTTTATTAAATTCATAAAACTCTTCATAACCGTCTAGAATTTCTTGCAACTGTAATCGCTGCTCATCTTCACTACCAGACAATAGCATCCAGATATCTTGTACGGCAGGCCCCATTCTACTGTCATCAAAGTCTAAAAATTCAGGTCCCTGGTTATCTCCATGGTCTGTCCACAAAATATTGCCCACATGACAATCACCATGCAAGCGAATATTTGTGAAATCCATTTTATTATACTGAGACAACACCTGCTCAATTAAATCTTCCATTAATGATGTATAAGCCGCCATCAAATAAGAAGGAATAAAATCAGCTTTTAATAAATACTCGTAAGGCCTGATTAAAAACTCTTCAGTAGAGATTGTCGGTCGATGTTGATAATTAGCGCTCGCACCCGTCGCATGAATACGGCCAATGTATCGCCCCAACTGATAAAGGTGTTCATGGTCGCTCAATTCCGGTGCTCGCCCGCCTTTACGTTCATAAAGAGAGAAGCGATAACCCTGACTATAAAATAAGCTATCACCCTGTTCATTTTTTATAGGGGGTATGACCGGTATTTCATTATCAACTAATTGTTGAGAAAATTGATGCTCTTCTAGAATTTGTTCATCAGTCCATCGACCCGGTCGATAAAATTTTGCGATTAAAGGTAACTTTTCTTCAATGCCTATTTGATAAACTCTATTTTCATAACTGTTTAATGCAAGCACTCGTAAATCACTCAAGTACCCCTGACTTTCAACCGCATCAATAATCAGGTCGGGTACTAATGCCTCGTAGTTATCTTGTAGTGATTCAGTCATCAGTTAATCTTCCAGACTTTCCCATTGTTCGTAAGCAACAGATAGTTCAGATTCCATAGTTTCTAATTTTGTTTTATCTTCAGCCATCACAGATGCGTCCAGTTTAAAATATTCCGGATCGCTCATTTTTGTTTGCATCGTTTCGATATTACTTTCTAGCTCTTCAATTAAAGCCGGCAACTTTTCTAATGCTAATTTATCTTTATACGTTAGTTTTTTAGCTTTAGTGGGCTCAGCCGTTTTTGAAGACTGCTCATTATTTTTAACAGCCGGTTTTTTCGTGTTACTCTTCTCAGTAGCACGCTGGCGTAACCAATCATCATAACCACCAACAAACTCACTAAGTACGCCATCACCTTCCATAACAATGGTGCTGGTCACAACTTTATCGATAAAGTCTCTATCATGGCTTACTAATATCAAAGTACCTTTGTAGTTTGAAATTAATTCTTCAAGCAAGTCTAAGGTTTCTAAATCAAGGTCATTGGTTGGCTCATCAAGCACCATAACGTTTGAAGGTTTCAAGAATAACTTTGCTAGTAGCAAACGATTTTTCTCACCACCCGATAACATACGAACCGGTGAACGGGCGCGATCAGGTGCAAACAAGAAATCACCTAAATAACCAATAACGTGTTTCTGCACACCGTTTATTTCAATACTTTCACGGCCTTCTGCTAAGTTATCAATAACACTTTGATCTTCATCTAATTGAGAGCGTAACTGATCGAAGTAAATAACTTGTAAGTTAGTACCGAGTTTTATGTCACCCGAGTCCGGGGCTAGCTCACCTAATAAGATTTTAAGGAAAGTTGTTTTACCCGCACCATTCGCACCGATAACCCCAATTTTATCGCCAGCCAGCAATAAGGTAGAAAAGTTATCGACGATTTTTTTCTCGCCATAAGCAAACGATACGTCGGTTAACTCAACCACTTGCTTACCCGAACGATCACCCGCTTGAGTTTGCATATTGACATTACCTTGCTTATCAACTCGTGCTTTGCGTTGGTTACGTAATTCTTTTAACGCACGCACACGACCTTCATTACGGGTACGTCTGGCTTTGATACCCTGGCGTATCCACACTTCTTCTTGCGCCAGCTTTTTATCAAACAGCGCATTGTGTCTTTCTTCTTCTTCCATCGCTTCCTGCTTTTTAATCAGGTAAGTTTCGTAATCCCAGTCCCACACCGTTAATGTACCGCGATCTAATTCGATTATTTTTGTGGCTAATCTTTTCAGGAATGAACGATCATGTGTGATGAATAATAATGAAATTTTCTGGTCGATTAGAAAATCTTCCAGCCATTTAATCGCTTCAATATCAAGGTGATTGGTTGGCTCATCTAATAATAAAAGATCAGGTTCAGTCACTAAAGCAGCAGCCAGCATAACGCGGCGCTTCAAACCACCTGATAAGGAATTAAATTCCACATCGGGATCAAGTTTCATCTTAGTAATAACGGCACTGACTTTTTGTTCTAATTTCCAGCCATCAACGGTTTCGATTTGCTGTTGCAAACGGTCCATTTCATTCATCAACTGATCAGTATAATTTTCAGCCATCTGATGGCTAACATCATGGTATTGCGCGATTAGCTTACCAGCATCACCTAAGCCCTGAGCGATAACGTCAAAGGTACTGCCGTTCTCCGAACCACTGGGCTCTTGTGCCAATGCGGCAACTTTTAGATCCTGGCTGCGTTCAATCAAACCATCATCAGAGATCATTTCACCTTGAATAACACGAAAAAGTGATGATTTACCCGAACCGTTACGCCCAATCAAACAAATACGTTCGCCTTTCTCGACGGCAAAATTCACCTTATCAAGCAGTTTAGTCTGCCCTATATGGAAGGAGATATCGCGAAGTCTGATTAATGCCATGATTTGAAGCCATAATTTAAGTAATTGAAACAAAAAAGCAGGCCTAAGCCTGCTTTAGATAGATCATCTATTATACACGATCTACTGATTTAACTGCTCCTGTTCAATCGATAAATACACCTGATAAACATTGCGCCGATGTCCTGCTTCAAAAGCAGGCAATTTTTCAAAAGCAGACCAGTCTGCCTCCTCATAAGCCTCATCAAAAGGCTGTAAATCTTCAACTGCTTCTGACATGGCTTGGCGAACCGTTTCTAAATACTGTCGAGTCAGTGTAATAGCCTTACTCGGTTCCTTTGCATGAGGTCCATGCCCTGGAATTAAAGCACCAATATTATCGGTTTCAAATTTGATCAGGGTTTCTAGCCAATTTTTTGTGTTCGCGTTTCCTAAAAAAGGAATACGGCCCTCGAATATGATGTCACCTGAAAACAGAACTTTTTCATTTTCTACATATAACGTCATATCGCCTTGTGAATGAGCCGAACCCAATAAACTCATGGTAAATGTCGTATCACCTAACGTAAAACTTTCAGACTGCTCAATGATGCGATCAGGATGTAACAAATGCGTATCATCATTCACCCAAGGTTCAAGCGAGAAACGACGCTCATCCAATCGTTCTTCAGCAAACGGTGAATTCATATACTCTTCATAGCCAATGGGCGCCACAATCTCTGCACCTATTTCTTTGAAAACCTGCAAACCATATATATGGTCGGCATGATAATGCCCAACGACAACTTTTTTAATAGGCTTTTCTGTGACTGTACGGATTTTTTGAATAAGCTTTTTTGCCAATGATGGCGTACCCAATGTGTCATACACCACAACACCTTCCGAGGTCACTATAAAACCGGCATTAGAAATAAAGCCTTCATTATCCGTTGCGATACCCGGGACACCACGCACGTAATAAACGCGATCACTTACTTTATGCAGTTTCATTTCTACTGTTGAATCTACGTATTTACTCAGCACTGACTTTTCTTTTTCCAAATACCCTGACTTAGAACAAGCGGATATTAATAAAATACCGATCAATACAAACGTTTTACTGCATGTAAGCATGGTTTTCCTCATTTTGTAGTCTGATAATTTCTGCATCACCCATTGGTACCATTTCAACAAATCCGTGTATTTGCTTAGATTTGTAACCATGCCCCTCAGCTGCCAGCTGACACATTTTTATCTTCAATACTTCACTATCCACAAGGCTATGTGCTCTGTGCATTAATTCTTTATATTTTGAATAGTTTTCTTTTGCGAAGAAAGGAATTTCTCCACCGTGCAAAACCAGTACTATTGACGAATCAAATGGATCTGCACCTGTTATTTTACTCAAATAACTGGCTCGATCCAATACACCAATCATGGCTTTTAATGAATTGACATTGACATCATAAACCACCTTTTGTGGTTTATAGCTATAGTGTTGAGCGCTTGCCCCACCCCATGGAGGATTATCTGCAGCAATACTAAAAGGACTTATAAATAGCAAACCAACAGCGAGCAATCGAATCACTTTTTTCATATTCTTATTCCGGCCATATTTATTATCTATGCTTATGACCACAAGAATTCAATTAGGTTGCTAATTTATCTGCCAATCGTCCCGAAGCCTGTCTTAAATACAAGCTAAGCAAGCGAGCAACACCACTTAAAAGTTTAACGCCTATCTTAGGGTGTTTTTCTAAAATCAAATCAAAGGCCTGACGCCCCATAATAACCAACTCTGAATCTCTAGCACCTACAACAGTGGCTGAGCGCGGGCTTAAATCAACCATTGCCATTTCACCCAATGATTTTCCTCGAGTAATAGTAGTAATCACAACATTGCTTTTGCCATCAATGTCTTTCACCACGTTTAAACTGCCATTGGCAACAAAACACATGTAATTACCCTTTTCGCCTTCCTCAAACACAACCTCATCTTTTTCAACATCGCGAAGTGAAAGGTGTTTAGAAATAACTTCCAATTCTTGCGGCTCAAAATGATTGAAAAATGCCAACTCGGCGATGACACCCAAAATAGTTTCAACCATGCCCGCTTTATCTGATGCCAGCATTACAAAAAAGCCCTTGAATAAATAATTAAATGTAAACTGATAATAGCAATTGATGAACAAATTACATAGGATGTAGGCAACTAAATTACGAATATAAAAATACAATGCCTAAATCAATCAATAAACCCAGCTTCTACTGGCATGACTACGAAACGTTTGGTATCAGTCCGTCAAAAGACCGCCCTGTTCAATTTGCAGGCATCCGTACCGACCTTGATTTTAATATCATCGAAGAGCCCTTCGAAGTTTTTTGCAAACCAGCCGATGATTTTTTACCCAATCCTGAAGCGTGCCTTATCACCGGCATCACTCCCCAACAAGCCATTCAAAAAGGCATACCAGAAGCCGAGTTTGCAGCAAAAATTCACCAGCAGATATCGAAACCCGCGACCTGTACATTAGGCTATAACAATATTCGATTTGATGATGAAGTCACTCGTTTCATGTTTTACCGAAACTTCTATGACCCTTATGCACGTGAATGGCAAAATGGAAACTCTCGTTGGGATATTATTGATCTGGTTCGTATCACCTATGCCTTAAGACCCGACGGCATTGAATGGCCAATGAACGATGATGGTTTGCCCAGCTTTAAACTAGAGAACCTTACCGCGGCTAATAACCTTGCGCATGAAGCCGCTCATGATGCACTCTCTGATGTTCACGCCACAATAGCGATTGCAAAACTTATCCGCGACAAACAACCACGGCTTTATGATTTTGTTTTTAAAAACAAAAGTAAACATGCCGTTTCTAATTTATTAGACCTCAGCTTAAAAAAACCGGTGCTTCACGCATCTGGAATGTTTCGCAGTGAGTTTGGTAGCACTGCCATGGTTGTTCCACTTGCTCAGCACCCGACCAATAAAAATGGCATTATTGTTTACGATTTAAGACAAGACCCAACAGCGCTTATTAATGAAGAACCTGAAGAAATTGCTTATCGTTTGTTTAGCCCTCAATCTGATTTACCGGAAGGTGTTGAACGTATTACATTAAAAACCGTGCACATTAATAAAAGCCCCGTACTTGCCCCATTAAACACACTTAATGAAGCCGCTGCCAAGCGTACAAAGATCGATGTCGATCAATGCATGAAACACTTAGAAATGATTAAACAATGCGAAGGACTTGAAGAAAAGATTCAAGAAGTTTTCATGGAACAAGAATTTGAGCCAAAAAATGATCCTGATTTAAGTTTATACAGCGGTGGTTTTTTCTCTGCCGCTGACCGCAGTGAAATGAATCAAATTATAAAAGCATCTCCTACTGATTTAGCTAACCTTGTCACTTCATTTGAAGATAGCCGGTTACCTGAAATGTTTTTCCGTTATAAAGCCAGAAATTATCCAGAGCAATTAAGTTTTGATGAAAAAGATGAATGGCAGGAATACCGCCGCAATAAACTCAATGACAAGCAGTCGTCTAGCGGACTAGGGTTTGCAGAGTTTGATTACTTAATGGGTGAAATTAAACAACGCACAACGTTATCAGATAGAGACAATAACGTTCTCAATGAAATTGAAACATATCGCTTTGAATTAGAGCAGTCGCTTTAAGTAATTCTTTTGAATTAAAAGCATAATAGATGCCAATAGAGTAAACGAAAACTATTAAACAATAGGTTCGTTTACTTTATTCCATCTTTAAATAAGTATTATTAGCCGCCCACGACATCTACGTGTAAACCCTGCGACTCTAATTGATTAATAATTGATGTAGGTGTCACAAACGCCTCATCATACTCAACCAGCATGTCATGTGGCATTTTGCTATTAAAAGCGACATTTTCAACATGCGAATCCATCATTAATCCACTTTTTAGATTTTGAAAACTATTCTGATTTTGGGTTTCATCAATATATAAATTAACTGCGTGCATAATCTCATCCCCATAAATAATTAACTGTATTATGGTTATAGTGCGTTTACAGCTAGATACAAATAGAAATAATTAATCAGAAAGGATTGAATAGAGTTATTAGCCAGGACTGTCTCAAAACATCCTGAAGCGGTCATTAAAATCAAAACCAAAAGATTTCACCGCAGACGACTGCATGGATGCAGAAGGTAGAGTAACGCAGGAGCAGTTACCGAGGCGCAGAGAGCGCAGAGGAAAAACAAAGAAAAATAGAACGGTAGTCTTTATTCTGAAACAGCCCATTCACATTA
>JAUVDT010000098.1 GCA_030595185.1 Gammaproteobacteria bacterium | reverse complement strand
CAACACCAGCTGTTAATGTAACTAACAACCACTGACCTTGTGACATTTCAGGCTGCATCGTTAGTACTGCAAACATTACTGGAATGTTATCAACAATTGCAGACAAGAGACCTACTGCAATATTCGCTGAGGTCGCACCCCATTGGTTGTACATAATTTCTGAAGCCATTGATAAATAGCCCATGAAACCCAGACCACCAACACATAAAACCACACCGTAGAAGAACAGTAATGTGTCCCACTCTGCGCGCGCAATTTTATTGAAGATATCAAATGGAACCACATCGCCCATTTGAGCACCGGCTTCAACATGCTGAGTTTTCTTGATATAGAAACCAAAGAACTGCAGGTAAGCCAGACCGGTCAACATGCCAATAACTGGTGGTAGGTGAATGAAGTTATGGAAACTAACAGCAGTCATAATAGTTAACAGGAATAAAACGATGATGCGTTTTGCTCCACGTTTCATATTAATTTCTTCACCACTTGCTGTTGGTTTTTCATCCGGTACTGCGAAGTGCATAATCGCTGCAGGAATCAAAAAGTTAACCACTGCTGGAACAAATAACGCAAAGAAGCCCCAGAAATCAACAATACCTTTTTGCCATACCATCAATGTAGTGATATCACCAAACGGACTGAAAGCACCACCGGCATTTGCTGCAACAACAATATTGATGCAGGCCACACTAATGAATTTTATATTAGTGCCACCAACTGCCATCACTACCGCACACATTAATAATGCAGTGGTTAAGTTATCCGCGACTGGCGAGATAAAGAAGGCCAGAATACCGGTGAACCAAAACAATTGACGGAAGCCAAAACCTTTACGAATTAACCATGAACGCAATGCATCAAAGACCTGACGCTCTTCCATCGCATTGATGTAAGTCATCGCCACCAATAAGAACAACATTAGCTCTGAGTATTCTAATAGGTTATGACGTACCGCTTGTTCTGCTGCATGCGGCATGCCGCCATTTGCATAAACGACACCGATCATAGCCCAGATAATACCAGCGGCTAAAATAACCGGCTTTGATTTACGTAAGTGAGTAAACTCTTCTGCCATTACAAAAACATAAGCCAGCGCGAAAATGGCTAATGCTGCATAACCAACACCACTACTGGTTAAGTCTAATCTATCGGTTGCTACACCTGATGCCTGTGCCAGCATTGGCATAAACATTAATGCGAAAATGGATAGTAGTTTCAAAATACTTTCCCTCCAATATTATATTAAATAATGATAAATATTTTTAAATTCTGAAAACAAAAAACGGGGCATCACGCCCCGCTTTTTAAACTTTAAAACCTATTTAGAAAAACAGGTTTAAAGTGATCATTAACACAACCAGGAATAGTATCGTCATGACACCACCGGCTTTCATGAAGTCTTTCACACGGTAACCACCAGGGCCCATGATCAATGCATTCACTTGATGCGTTGGTATTAAGAATGAGTTAGATGTTGCCAATGCAACCGTCAATGCAAACATGGCTGGGCTTGCGCCTACACCAATCGCGATATTAACCGCTAGTGGTACTAACAATACTGTTGCACCAACATTCGACATAACCAAGGTAAAGAAGGTTGCCAAAATAGCCAGCGCCAATTGAACCACCCAAACTGGTGAGCCATCCATTACTACTAATGTCTGATCAGCAATCCACTTCGCTGTACCGGTTGATTCCACCGCAAAACCTAACGGGATTAAACTCGCTAAAAGGAAGACTGTTTTCCAGCTCACCGCTTCATACGCTTCATCGATGCTTAATACGCCTGATATGATCATACCTACCGCACCGGTTAACAGCGCAACGGATAAACGCAGGTCAGTGAACAACACCATTGATAACGCAACACCAAAGAAGAACAATGCAAAACCTAATTTGTGCGGACGACTTTCTTCATGTGGATATTCAGTCGTTACTACAACAAAGTTATGCGTGTCTTTTTCAAGTCTGGCCAGTGCATCCCAGTTAGTATGACAAACTAAGGTATCACCTGATTGAAATGCCAGGTCACGAACACCGCTACCTTCACGGATAGTTTCACCACCACGGTGAATTGCCATGATCGCTAAACCGTAAGTTTTACGCATCCAGACATCAACCGCTGATTTACCAATTAAACTAGAACTTGGCGCGATAACTATTTCAGCAATACCACTTTTTGAAGGATCTAACAGGTCTTTAAATATATCCAGTTCATCAGCAACATTAGAACCAACCTTTTCTGATAAAGCTTTTGTCGCTTCACTATCAGCAACAAAACCCAATGTTTGGCCTGCTTCCAGCACCGTATCTCTGTGCGGCATAATCGGCTCGCGACCACCGTCACAAATTGCAACAATCCTTATTTTATAAGCGCGTTCCAGCACCATCAGATTACGACCTAATAAAGGACTATCGTCTGCAATCTTGACTTCATGCATTTCATATTCAACACCGTAAGTATCCTGGAAATAATCCAGGGTATCACCAGCTTCAACACCTTCAGTTTTTACCGTCGGCAAAACAAAACGACCAGCAACAACAAAATACAGGATACCAACCGTTACCATCACGATACCAACCGGTGTAACCGAGAACAACGACCACAGTTCCATTTGTTGATCAGCTGGCAAAGCGGTGTTTGAAGTGATGATCAAGTCATTCAATAGAATTAACGGACTTGAACCAACCATGGTCATGGTGCCACCTAAGATTGCTGTAAAACCCATCGGCATTAACAGACGAGACATAGGCAAACCAGAGCGAGCTGAAATACGTGCAACAACCGGCAAGAATAAAGCCGCTGCACCTACGTTTTGCATGAACGATGAAATGAAACCAACCGTTGCTGAAATAATAGGAATGATACGACCTTCAGTGGTACCACCTACTTTTAAGATGAACTTGGCCACTTCAGACATCAGGCCGGTTTTATCCAGACCGTTACCAATAATCATTACAGCGATAATCGACATTACCGCATTACTGGCAAAACCATTAAATAGAATCGACGTATCAACCAGGCCTTTTTCCAGACCCATATAAGGTGCAAATAATGAGCTTAAACCCAGCAACACCATGACAGAGATCGCCGCCACATCGACATCTACAATTTCAAAAGCAAATAAATAGATGGTTAATAACAACAGGCCAGTTACCCACGCAACCTGGATAGTTGGAACAACAGTCGTCAGATATGCACCTAATGCTGCGAATAAAACAGCTGCAATTAAGCGCTTTTTATTCTCTTTAGATTCTAAAAAGTTTGCCACTATGGCCTCCATAACTATATGAACTGAATCAGAATACTGCCAGATCTTTTACTGGAACATTTAATAAATGGCTTTGATACGGATATTCTGAGGGAAAATAAGCAAAACACTTTATACTAAAATGCCGTAAATTTGAAGCTGAACATGACCTTAAAGGTTAATATATCGTTCTTTACAGGCTTAATTGGATGTATTTAATTAAAACGAGACGATTTATTAGAAATACATAATAAGCTAATATGCTAATTGAGGACGATTAGTTAAAATAGAGCTCAATGATAAGTATTAATTACTGAACGGAATTGTAAAATGAAAAACCGCTCCGGCAGGACTAGTTATATTCTCAGCCCATATTTTACCATGATGAGCCTCTATAATTCTTTTGCAAATAGTCAAACCTAAGCCTGTACCACCAGCACCATCTTTTGTTGCACTACTTTGTATAAAATTATCAAAGATTGTAAGCAATTCTTTTTCAGGGATACCAGCACCTTCGTCCTTAATTTTAAAATGCAGCATTTCATTTGCTTCATCATTTTCTTCGAACTGATTTTCGATGCAAACTTCAATTACGATTTCACTTGCTGTATTACAGTATTTAATCGCATTACTCATTAAATTATTTATAACTCTTGATATTGCAACCGAATCAAAACACGCAACAACCTGCTTTTCACTAAGCAAACGAACATTAAGATTTTTCTCTATTAACAGAAAATTCATTTCACGCCTGCATTTATCAACAAGGGACAAAAGATCATTTTCGGTTCTATTTATTTTATATTCACTTGCACCTAATTTTGACGTATCCAATAAATCATTTATTAAATCCAACAGTCTCGTACCAGACTGCCGTATCATTTCGAAATACATGATTACTTTTTCAGGTGACTCTGCCTTCATTTTTCCTAAATCTGAAAAACCCAAAATAGAATGCATAGGCGTACGTAATTCATGTGAGATATTTGCTATGAAATCACTTTTTGCTTCACTCGCATATTCAGCCAACTCTTTAGCATCTATTGCATCATCATGTGACACTTTCAAATCATAATAAGAACGCATCAATCGATATGATAATTTATCAAAACTTTTTGCCAATGCTCCAATTTCATCCTCTCTATTATAAATCACGGGAGAAAATCGAATTCCTTTTTCCAAAGTAAAGTTAGAGATATCATCTGATAAACGCCGAATAGGCTTTACAATTCTACCTGTAATCACATACACACCTAACATTAACAAAAGACTACTAGCTAGCATTATTCCTATCAATCGTTGCGTTGTTTTCTCTTCCTGCTCATACGAAACATCTAAATAATAAGCAACGTGTGCATTGGCAATGTGTTTATTACCTAAAGTTGATGAATAAATAATTTCCAGAACAGGACGAGCAAGGTATGTGTTTTTATAAAAATGATTACTAACGGGTTTATCACTGGTCTGTATAATTTCACCAATTTTCATTATATTTGTATGTGTCAGAACCTGGCCATTTGGGCGAACAAGTGCAGCATACGCATAATCGTCAGTTGGTAACGATGAAGCAACCCAGCGCTCTAACAATTCAAAATCTTCTGATATCAACGCATCAATACTGCCTTCTGCTAAAGTTTTTGCCTGAAAAGAAGCTTGTGTCTGCCTGTATTCATTTAGTTTTTCATCAGCATCTTTTATTAAAACCACTGACGTCAGCCAGAGAGTTGATAGCATTAATGTAAATAAACTAACTATCAGGCGAAATCTAATCCCTATTTTCATTATTTAATTTTTATTAAACTCAGCAGATTTCATTAAGTTTCTTGTTAAATTTTCCATGCTATCTCTATATTTAACAAACTTTTTTATTTTCATTCCGCTCATTTTAGCAAGAACAAGTTTTCCTTCGTCATCATTACTCATATCAATAATAGATTGTTCTATCTTTAATCGTAATTTTGAATCGAAATCTGATCTAGCAGCAATCAAAGCTTCCGGATAATCATCAGACACGCCGATTACTTTAAGGTCGCCTGCATTAACTCGTTTACTCATTAGTTGATAGTTAATGCCACACATTGTTCCTGCTTTCACATCACCCAACAAAACTTTGTGCAATGAGCTTGATAAATTTTTTGTAAAACTTTCTTTTCCTCCATCCTCCCCTTTTACGCCTTCTTTATATAGCGTTGCCCTTGGCGCTAAATACCCACCCGCACCCATTGGACTAAGATATGCCACTTTTACACCTTTAAGGTCACTCACTTTTTTGATGCCACTATCGCTTCGCACAAACAAAACGCTATTACTAATAGTGCTGCCGTTTACATTTTGCATTTGTGCAACGGCAACGGCCTGTTTACTTTGTTTAAGGCGATAGAAAATATACGAATTCACAAAGAAGAGATCTATCTTTTTCTCCTCAACAGATCGTTTTATTTTTTCAAATCCACGAGGAATGACAAGCTCTACCTGCCGGTCAATTTTGACAGATAAATAATCAACGAATGGCTGCCATTGTTTATATATTTTGGAAGGAGAAGCTAGAGAAAGAACACCCATTTTGATTGGGGCATCCGCCGCCTCGGCTAACATTTGAACACTAAAGAGCAGAATAAACCCTGTAAGCCACTTCATAGAACACCGTCATTTTTTAATAGCAATACTTATTAAGAATAGACCATATTCATCATATTTCTGGCTTTAATATCGGGGCTTAATCACTACTTACAAAAAAGCCGAACTAGGTTCGGCTTTTTTGTTTTAAACGTTTATTTGAGATCAGGGTCTTCCTGACATTCCTTAAAGATTCGCTTATCGCAACCTTTACAGATATCTCGATCAAGCTTTTGATATATCGCCGTAATAGCAGCACTTTTAGATTGGAATACATTTCGTGCCCCCATCTCATCAAGGCAACCACAGGCTTCAAGCGACTCCCACAAGCCTTGTTTCACATGGATCATATACATTGCTCCGCCATTATCATGGCGACGTCTGGCCTCTTTCACCATGGCTTCGCCACCTTGAATATCGGCAAAGTTAATACCCTGAGCAACAACCGCTAAATGCTTTTGATCAGGATAATCATCCTCAACTTTAGCAAAGGCATCTTGTACATGATTAACAGAACCAAAGAACAACGAACCATCAATGCGTAAGAAATGTAGCTGCGGGCACTGCGTTAGAGTTGGGTCGCTTGAAAAAGCATGCTTTTCTAAACGAGGATCTGGCGTTCTGGTTACAATGCGGGGCTTAGAAACTTTCATTAAATACAACACCAACGAAAGTAGTACACCGGCAAAAATCGCGAATTCAAGTTCCAGGAATAATGCACCAAATAAGGTGACACCCATAATACTGATTTCACTGCGGTTGCTATGAATGATGTGACCTAGCTCTTTAAAGTCGATAAGACCCCATGCAACCAAAAATAAGATACCTGCCATTGCAGCATTTGGTAAATAAGCTGCATATGGCGCAACCAATAAAACGATAACTGCCAATAAACTACCGGCGAAAACAGCTGCCAATGGGGTTTTTGCACCCGACTGATAGTTCAAGCCACTACGGTTAAACGAACCGGTCGCTACGTAACCAGAGAAGAAACTACCCGCAATATTTGATAAGCCCTGGCCAACAAACTCCTGATTACCATCAATGCGTTGACCACTACGTGCACCGATTGAACGACCGATTGACACCGCTTCGGTTAGTGCAAATAAGGTAACTGCTAGTGCTATCGGTGCTAGGTCTTTCATCATATCCAATGAAAAAACAGGCGATGACAATGGTGGCAAGGTATC
>JAUVDT010000028.1 GCA_030595185.1 Gammaproteobacteria bacterium | reverse complement strand
TTCAATATAATATGTTTCAAGTTTAAATTTTATTGTGAGGGTAAGTTGAAAGAGTTCGATGTTATTGTGATTGGTGCTGGTGCCTCTGGGTTAATGTGTGCAATGACGGCTGGTCAGCGTGGTCGTAAAGTTTTAGTGCTTGATAGCAGTAATAAAATTGGTAAAAAAATACTAATGTCTGGCGGCGGGCGTTGTAATTTTACTAATTATTTTGTCGAGGCTGATAACTATATTTGCAGTAACCCTCATTTTGTGAAATCGGCATTGAGTCAATGTACACAATGGGATTTTATTTCGTTAGTTGAAAAATACAATATTAAATATCATGAGCGCGATCATGGGCAGTTGTTTTGTGATGATAGTGCAAAAGAAATATTAAACCTGCTAAAAAAAGAATGTGATATAGCGGGTGTCGATATTCGAACGCGTTGTGAGTGTCGTTCTATTTCATACAAAGATAAGTATTTGTTAAAAACCAGTTTGGGTGAATTTAGTTGCGAATCTTTAGTAGTGGCTACTGGTGGCTTATCAATTCCCACATTGGGTTCATCGGGCTATGGGTATGATGTAGCACGTCAGTTTGGTCATGATGTATATGATGTTCGTGCAGGGCTGGTGCCATTTACTTTTAGCGACTGGTTCAAACAGGTGGCAGAAAAACTTTCCGGTACAGCAATTAAGGTGACAATTGAAACAGCAGGACATAGTTTTACAGAAAATATATTATTTACCCATCGTGGATTAAGTGGGCCTGCTATATTGCAGATATCTAATTACTGGAAAGAAGGTAAACAGATAAGTATTAATCTTTTACCGGATAATGATGCCAAAGAACTATTGTTAGGTTATAAACAACAGCGTTCTAAGTCACAGTTAAAAAACTTATTATCAGAGTATTTGCCGGTTAGTCTTGTGGCAGAACTGGAGAATAAATTTTGGCCAGACTTTTCTGGTAAGCCGGTTGCAGAAATTCCGGATATTGCATTGCATGAAATTGCAAAAAACATATCAGAGTTAAAATTAAAGCCATCAGGCACAGAAGGTTATCGAACAGCGGAGGTAACACTGCAAGGTGTCTCTACGGATGAGGTTTCATCAAAAACAATGGAGTCAAAGTGCCAAGGTGGTTTGTATTTTGTGGGTGAAGTTCTGGATGTGACTGGTCACCTGGGAGGTTATAATTTTCAGTGGGCGTGGTCATCAGGATATGTGGCGGGTATGTCAGTGAAATAACGATGTTGTTATTATGAAATATAATAAGTCATATTGTATATATATCTGAAGTACTTGAAACATGGTCTATAATTATATAGATCAGGCAAGAGATTATTGTCCTGATTCCGTCCTAAAATAATAATAATAAGTGAGATGGAAATGAAATCTTTATCAGCAAGTGCTTCTGTTAAGTTCATAAAATTATTTGTTTACTTCTGCTACTTTGTTTCGTTGAATATTTCGGCAGCAGAGACAAAGTCGCCTGACTTTATTGAAGGTGTTGAAAAGGTTAGTGCCGAAGGTATTATTAACTTAATTGAACAGATAGATGAGCTGATTATTATCGATTCTCGTATTCAAGGTGATCGCCACAAAGGTTATCTTGAGTCTTCTGTTAGTCTTCCTGATGCAGAAACAAATTGTCAGAGCCTGTCAAAAGTAATACCACGGTATGATTCTGCTGCATTATTCTATTGTAATGGTATTAAGTGCGGAAGGAGTGTTGTAGCAATTGATATTGCTAAAAAATGTGGTTATACAAAACTGTACTGGTTTCGAGGTGGTTTTGATGCATGGATGAAGAAAGGTTTTCCTTTCATTAAAAGATAATAATTAAATGAAATCTTATTCAATGAAATCCAGTTTGTTAATTACCATTATAGTAATGGGGCTGTTAAGTGTCGGCTTTACATTGTTTACTGGTGAAATATATCTACAGCAAACACTGGATAACAGGCGACAGACATTTACGGAAGTGGTTGAGTTGGAGGTTCATAACCTTTGGGATAATTTAAAGTTGGAAGCAAAGTCACTGGGTCTTTCAGTACAGTCTAATAAGGAATTTAGAACAGCCTTTTTACAACGTAATAAGCAGACTGTTGAAATGCAACTTAACGAATATTTTGATAGGGCTTTCGTTACGCTGGGGATTTTAAATCTTAAAAAAATTATTGTTTATGATAAAAGCCTGAGCAAGGTATTTCAGTCATCTACAGGTGATGAAGTTGATGGGGATATTTGTTCTTCAACTATTGTCAGCGCAAAGACACGTAGTGGTCCTGATCGTTTTAAAACATTACATAAAGTTTGTGAATTTAAAGGACAGATAAGGCTGGTTACTTTAGTGCCAGTCGGTGGTTTACGTCTGAAAGGTTATCTATCGATTGTGGTCGATCCATTAAATAATTTATCTAAATCTGAAGAAGGTTTGGGTATTCCTGTGATGATAAAAAATGCTCAGGATATGGAGTTATTTAGGTCGGCTAATTGGCCTGAAAAAGATCATATGGAAAATATTATGCTGGTGCACTATGGGAATCGTGCCGGCAATAAGAAACCGATTGCAAATTTTTACTTTGCTTCTGATGTCGCTTTATTAAATAAAAACTTAGCTGCAACCAGAATAAGTCTGGTGAGTTTTGTAATTATCAGTACTTTATTTGCCACACTTGTGGCGCTTTCTTTGTTCAGAAAGACAATTATTAATCCACTGGACAAAATCAATACCTATATGGATGAAATCCGTAATGATAAAAAACATCTGAGAGAAGAGCTGGAGGTTACTGGAAGTAAAGAGCTTGTTAACATGGCAAATCAACTGAATGGATTGAGTGATGAACTAAGTCATTTGTATAATGAGCTTGAAGAAAAGGCCTTTACTGACTCTTTGACGGGTATTCCTAACCGTGCTTTATTATTTGATCGACTGGAGCAGGTAACCTTGCTTGCTAAGCGTGATAAATCGCGCTCTGAATTTATGATAATGATGATGGACCTGAATAAGTTCAAAGTTGTTAATGATGAGTTGGGTCATCATATTGGTGACGGGCTGCTAACGGCAGTAGCAGGAAGACTCAAGCAGGCATTGAGGGAGTCTGATACCGTAGCAAGAATAGGTGGTGATGAGTTTGCTATTATTTTATATGCAGTAAATGAAAAAGAAATAGCTATCTCTGTGGCTGAAAAAATAACGGCTTTGATGGATAAAAACTTTAATATTGAAGGGCATGAAATAGATGTCGGTATGAGTATCGGTATTGCGCGCTTTCCTTATGATGGGAATTCCAGTGAAGAATTAATGCATAGTGCCGATATTGCTATGTATCATTCTAAAAGAAATAAATTATCATATATTTTCTATGATGGAAAGCTGGCAGGAAAAGAATAGTTAAAATCTGATCTGATATTTGTAGGGTGCGCTGTGCGCACCAGCGTTTATTGAGATTCTAATACTAATTTACGCACTTTATCGAGTATTGGTGCGCACGGCACACCCTACGTCCTTAGATTTTATTTGTACTCTTAATTAAGGCTGCTAATAGTTAACCGATAAGAACCAGGTTATCTCGATGAATTAATTCCTGTTCATCAACATAACCCAGTATTTTTTCTATTTGTTGACTACTATGGCCTTTGATTTTATTGCTTTCAGTCGCGCTGTAATTAACTAAGCCGCGAGCGATTTCGTTGCCGTCATTATCTAAGCAGGAAACCAGGTCGCCCCTTAAAAAATTGCCGCAAGTAGCCGTTATGCCAACAGGTAATAAACTGCCGCCATTGTTTTGTAATACTTTTGTAGCACCTGCATCAAGGCTAATTGTTCCGCTTGGGCGCAATTGACCGGCTAGCCATTGTTTGCGTGCTGCCAGTGGTTCTTGAGATGGAGTAAGCAGTGTGCCGATATTTTCTGCATCACGAAGGCGTAGCAATACATTCTCTTCCGCGCCGCTTGCAATAATAGTGCAGCAACCAGAACGCGCGGCTCTTTGAGCTGCGGTAATTTTAGTGCTCATGCCGCCCATGCCTAATGTACCAGAGCTTGGGCCTGCCATTTTAGATAATGCAGCATCATCCGCTTCTGCTTGTTCAACTAATTCAGCACCTTCAAGTTCAGGTGCTTTATTAAACAAGCCTTTTTGATCGGTAAGAATGACGAGTGCATCGGCTTCCACTAAATTGGCAACTAATGCAGCAAGGGTATCGTTATCACCAAAGCGTATTTCATCGGTTGCAACCGTGTCATTTTCATTAATGATAGGTACACAGCCAAGATCGAGTAATGTTTTTAAGGTCGTGCGGGAATTTAAATAACGTTCACGGTTGGATAAATCGTCGTGAGTTAATAAAATTTGTGCGGTGTGAATGTCGTGCTGGCGAAAGCAGCTTTCATAGGCTTGAATTAAACCCATTTGGCCGACGGCAGCGGCGGCTTGTAATTCGTGAACAGCATTTGGGCGAGTGTTCCATTTTAATCGCGCCATGCCTTCAGCGACTGCGCCCGATGAAACCAGTAAACATTCAATGCCAGACTGTTGTAGGCGACTGATTTGTTCGCACCAGGCTTGAATTGCTTTTTTATCGAGCCCTTCGCCTTTATTGGTGACTAAGGAGCTACCAATTTTAACTACCCAGCGTTTCGTCTGACTCAGTTGTTTCCGGTTCACGTTGATTCTCTTCAATGTATTCCATGATGGCATACGTTAATGCGTCTGTGCCATCGCCGCTTATACCGGATATTTTAAAGACTGGGCCCGTCCAGTTCAATTCTTTTATGATGCGATCGCAAATTTCATCTTGCTCGTCATCATTAACTAAGTCGAGTTTATTTAAAACTAACCAGCGAGGCTTTTGGCTTAACTCGGGGCTGTAAACTTCGACTTCTTTGATAATTTTTTGTGCATCTTTTACTGGGTCACCTTCATCCATCGGTGCGACATCAATTAAATGCAGCATAATGCGAGTACGCATCAGATGTTTAAGGAAACGATGACCAAGGCCTGCGCCATCAGCAGCACCTTCGATCAAGCCGGGTAAATCGGCAATCACAAAACTACGCAGTGCATCAACACGAACAACGCCTAAATTAGGGTGAATAGTGGTGAAAGGGTAGTTAGCTACTTTGGGTTTAGCGGCAGATACTGCGCGAATTAGCGTTGATTTACCGGCATTAGGTAGCCCAAGTAAGCCCACATCGGCTAATACCTTTAATTCCATTTTTAATTGACGGCGTTCGCCATCGCTGCCCGGAGTTGTTTTTCGGGGTGCACGATTGGTTGAGCTCTTGAAACGTGCATTACCTAAACCGTGCCAGCCGCCTTTAGCAACAAGCAGGGTCTGATCTTGCTTGACGATATCGCCAATCAGTTCTTCAGTGTCAACGTCGTAAATAAGTGTACCAACAGGAACTGGAATATAAGAATCTTCGCCGCTTTTACCGGTACGGTTTGCGCCTTTACCGGATTTGCCGTCTTCCGCGTGATAAGTACGCACGGTGCGGAAATCGACCAAAGTATTGATATTGTGATCGCCAACCAGAAAAACGTCGCCGCCGTCGCCGCCATCGCCGCCATCTGGGCCGCCGCGAGGAATGTATTTTTCACGGCGAAAACTCATACAGCCGTTACCGCCGTCACCGGAAATCACTTTAATAGTGGCTTCATCAACAAATTTCATTGAAAGAATTCTCGTTAGTAGGCATTAGTAAAAGACTAGTATTAGTCAGATAGTGTAGCGGGTTTTGAAAAACGTGCGGCGAATGGAGCAGGAAATTGATACTCGCAGTATGCAAAAAAGCCCCGCATTAACGGGGCTTTTTACAATGATAGCTACTCCGAAGAGCAGAAAATCATTTAGTCAGCAATAACGCTCACATGTTTGCGATTTTTAGGGCCTTTGATTTCAAATTGAATCGTGCCATCAGTTTTCGCAAATAATGTGTGATCACGACCCATACCAACATTGTTACCAGCGTGTACTTTAGTACCACGTTGACGAATGATGATGTTGCCAGCAACTACTGCCTGGCCGCCAAATAATTTAACGCCTAAACGTTTCGAATTACTATCGCGACCATTCTTAGTACTACCGGCGGCTTTCTTATGTGCCATTAGCTTATGCCTCTGTTATTAACCAGCGATGCTGGTTATTTCAATTTCAGTGTAATACTGGCGGTGTCCAGTACGTTTTTGGCTGTGCTTACGACGACGGAACTTCATAATCTCAACTTTTTTAGCGCGGCCTTGCGAAACAATCGTCGCAGAAACTTTACTACCGTCAAGGTATGGAGTGCCAATTTTAACGTCGCTGCCATCAGCAATCATTAACACTTTGTTTATATCAACTGCAGCGCCTGCATCACCTTCAAGTTTTTCAACTTTAAGAGTAAGGCCTTCAGTTACTTTATATTGTTTGCCACCGGTAGCTATTACAGCGTACATGGACGTCCCCGGAAATCTGTTGATAGGAAAGGGCGGGAATTTTACTGGCAGAATGGGTCGCGGTCAATGTTTGTGCAACATATTTATGACAAAGTGACCTAAATAAATCATATTTTCGTAATATATGACTGGTATTTGTGCAGCAGGCTGATTATTATCCGCTTTTTCGCCAACAAAATTAAGCAATAAAACTGAATTCATGAATATTGAAGATATTAAAAAACTGACCGAATCCGACATGACGGCAGTGGATGAGCTGATAAAACAGCGTTTGTACTCCGAAGTAGTGTTGGTTAACCAAGTCAGTAGATACATAGTGAATTCTGGTGGTAAGCGTTTGAGGCCCTTGCTGGCGTTATTATCGGCTAAAGCCTATGGTTACCAAGGCAAAGACCATTATTCGCTGGCAGCGATCGTAGAATTCATCCACACGGCGACTTTATTGCACGATGACGTGGTCGATGAGTCAGAGCTGCGTCGTGGCGCAGAAACTGCCAATGCCTTGTTTGGTAATGCGGCCAGTGTGCTGGTTGGCGATTTCTTATATTCACGTTCATTTCAGATGATGGTTGAGCTGAATAATATTCAAATCATGGCGATTTTGTCCGAAAGTACCAATATCATTGCTGAAGGTGAAGTGCTGCAATTAATGAATTGCCATGATGCCGACACCACCGAAGCCCGTTATATAGAAGTGATTCACTTTAAAACAGCGAAATTGTTCGAAGCAGCGACTCGTTTGGGAGCCATTATTTGTGATCGACCAGATGCTGAAGAACAGGCAATGGCATCTTATGGCATGCATTTAGGTACGGCATTTCAATTGATAGATGATGTTTTAGATTACAGTTCATCAAGTGAAGAGATGGGTAAAAATGTTGGTGATGATTTAGCCGAAGGTAAACCGACCTTGCCGTTAATTTATGCCATGAGAAATGGTAATGAAGAAGAAGCGGCATTAGTGCGTAAGGCGATTGAAGAAGGTGGCTTGGATTATATTGATGAGGTGATGGCCATCATTAAGAAAACCGGTGCAATTGAATACACTGAAAAAGCAGCAGAGCGTGAGGCGAAGCTGGCGATTGAGCAGTTGGAGCATTTGCCGGAATCGGAATATAAAGAGGCATTAATTACGTTGGCGGAATATTCGGTTAATCGTTCTTTTTAGGTTTATTTTTTAAAGTCAGAGTCAAAAGTGTCGGTGGTTGACCGATAGCGAGTGATCTACTTTCAGTGATCATACTTTATGGCAAGGTGTAAGTGGTTGCTCTGTAGTTACATTGCCGGTATTCGCACCGGCGGGCGAGGCACTTTTTCCTACAGCTGAAAAAGTACCCAAAAAAGCCGCCCTCACACTGTTTGCCCTGCGGGTTCCCGTGCATTGTAAATACAATCCACCTTCATCATAAATATCAGAATTAGTTTTAGTTTCGCTCACGGGTCGTTTTGATTCGCATCCCTGCTCAACAAAACTAAATACGCCGTCCATGGCGTATTTTCCCTTTATGGAAACAATGCCCGGCAAACAGCGAGACGGGAAGGTAAGTCAAAACCGGTGCGGGTTGATGGTTTTTAGTCTTTATTTTGTTTTAAATTTGATTTTTTCTTTTGATTTACCCCCTCCCCATTTGAGCAAGCCGAAGAGAGAGTTATCAATGTGGGGACTTCTGCGAGGATGTCTGAGCGAGTGCTTTTTCTCGCGAGTTCCGCAGCAGCCACATTGATGACGAGTGATGAGGGTATCCGCATGTTTTTTATGCGGACTTGTGAACTGGGGCGCATTCTTTGGGTGACGTTTCTTGTGCGAGCAAGAAAGGTTACTCGCTGTCGGTCGACTACCGACATGCCTTTGACGTTGATTTTAAAAAAACAAATAAAACACCTGGCTCAATACAAACCCCGTACTAACAAAAAAACCAACAACTGGCGACCATGATGGCACGGTAAAAATATTATCTGGTTTAGATTCTTCACGACTTTTAATTCGCCAGAGCGACAAATTAACCAACGAAAAAATAATTAACATAATAAAAGATGTGGCTTCCGCTAATGTATTCAACTGACCAAAAATAGCAAAAGAAAAAATACAAATAATCACAATTACCGTCGCAATAATGGGTGTTCTAGTAAAATGGTGAACTTGACTGAATGAACTGTGAATATGTCCCCGTGAACTCAAACCATACAAAACACGAGAAGCCATAATGGTTTGAATTAATGCGCCATTAATAATAGCGAACATACCAATTAGACCAATGATAATAGACTGGTCATTAGACAGGTGCTGATAAAGAGCAACGAGAGGGGCTTTTTCTTGTGCTAATTGCTCAGGCGGAATAGCGAGTATCGCAGCGATCATAATCGTCATATAAAGTACGGTTGTAATGACGAGAGTAATAATAATGGCGCGCGGTAAATTACGTTGTACATCTTTTATTTCTTCTGCGACATCAACCATGTCTTCAAAACCAATGAAGGCATAAAACGCTAATAATGCGCCGGCATAAATAACGCTCCAGTTATTTAAGTTTGAGCCGGGTAATAGTTCTGGTAGGCGTTCAGGTAATTCGACAAGCACGGGTGCGCTATAAAATATGATGAGAAATAAGCCGCCGATTTCAATGAGAGTTATAAGTGCTGCGATGAAAACTGATTCAGCGATTCCCCAGATAGCAAGAGCACCAATTGCCAGTGCAGTGGTTAGTATTGCGCTGAAACGGTGTACTTCAATGAATTCACCCAGGTAGCCTGTGAATGCATTTATTAATGCTGCTGATGAAACAATGCCCGCTAAGGCAACTAGAAGCCCTGCGGCTAGAGCTAGTTTGGCTGAGCCTAAACCTTGTTTGATATAGAGAGAAGCACCAGCTGCACGAGGAAAACGTGACGCCAGTTCTGCAAAAGATAAGGCAGTGACTCCTGCCATCATGGAGGCAACAAGAAAACCAGCCGGTGCCATATAACCAGAAATACCGGCTAATTCACCTATTAATGCGTATATACCTGCACCGATGGTGGTACCTAATCCATAAAGTACCATTTGAGGCAAACCGAGAGTACGTTTTAAGCTGATATTACTTGTCACATCAATCCTTATTTAAATTAATCGTAACCGTCAGTGTTTCAGTTTATGACGAGATACGTTAATAAAACAAGAATTAAATAGGCTTGATAAATCTAAGATTGAGGAAGGGCTTGGCTAATCTTTTCTAAAATTGAAAGCAGCTTGGTTGAATCGATAGGCTTTTGTAGATAATGGGATACTTCAAATTCTTCTGCAGTCGATTTGTTTAAGTGGTCGGCATATCCACTGCATAAAATAACGGGTAGGTCGGGGGTGACCTTACGACATTCGGCAGACAGTTTATCGCCTGTCATATCCGGCATAATCATATCTGACATTAGGAGGTCATAATGCTGATGATTTTTTCTATACTCATTAAGAGCTTGCAGGCTGTTGGTATAGGTAGTTAGATTGTAGTTATGAATTGATAACATGCTGTTATAAAGTTGGCAGACAGCAATGTCATCATCAACAAAAAGAATATTTAATTTATTTTCATTGTCGCAATCGGTTTGGGCTGGGGTGTTTGGTAATTTATCGACAGGTGATTCTACTAAACCCTTGTCGAATAAAATTCTGAGGATTCTACTGTTATTTAAATGCAGAGTTGTTGCTTCGATAAAATGTTTTTTATCGTCGCCAAGTACCATGATCATTTCATCGACATGTGCGCCGTGAGTAATAGCCTGTTCTTGACCAAGTTTGCATTGTTGAATAGTTTCGTCAGATTGTGAATGCAAAATATAATCACAAATATTTTCTTTGTTAATGTCTTTATCAAACAAACCCATCATTTCAGTTAATTTGAAATTAACTTCTTCAACCTGGTCGTCTTTAAGAACGATGGCGCCGAAGTGATCGGATGACATGATTTGATCAACGGCTGTTGATACGCTTCGTCTGTCACCATAACGTAACCAGTGAACATGTTTGCCAAAATATTTAGCAATGCGTTCAATATCGCTTTCGTGAATATTATTTTCTAAAGAATACCAGCGCCTAATTGTACGGGGGGTTTTACCCGTAATCGTCGCGAGAGTGTTTTTAAAATGTTTTTCGCTCAGACCCGATTCAACTTTTAATTGCTCAAGGCGTTCTGTTACTAATTTTTTATTTTTCACTGAGCGGCCTATAAAAATATTCATCCATGATGAGTAGCTTGTTATTATTTATTTGCATTCCATCATACAAAAAAAATTAGAGGAATAGAAACTCTAATAAAGCTATTTTTTTATTAATCGATTCAAGGACATAGAGTGGACGAAAATCGGACGTATTGAGGACAGAAATAGCTGTTTTTTGTCATTTAGTGATGGAAATCAATGTTAAAAAGCAGTTTTTTAGTTGCTTTAATTTGGCGCCTTATAGAGTGTTTTTTAGTTAGCTAGTGATTTTTCAAAATATTATTGACCCAAATTGCACAATATAAATTTATTATAAATTACTAATATTTGTATTTTTGTTACAGGACTGTCACAGAATATGTGGCATTTGTTAACGAAATGTAACGAAGATTACCATTGTCCTATTAATTAGACCGGTTATCACTCTACCGTTGCGGTTTTGCAGGGTCGGACTAGAATTCCATCATATCGTATATTGCTGCTTATGGAGTAACAAATACTGCCTTCCAAGTCATTCGTATAACTTGGGTGTTTGTTGCAAGCTGCGAATTAACAGTAAGTACAAAAATTTTGTATGAATAATCCACATGGAGTTTGATTATGTCTAAATATTTAATTTCTTTTGTATATTTTTTTCTTTTATTTGTAAATTCATCGATGACGATGGCTAAAGAAGGTGGTAATTCTTGGCAGAGTCTATTTCCTGGTGTTCCGAGTATTACTCAGAATGAAATTGATGCAAAAAAAGATGAGCTTGTATTTGTCGATGTACGTGCAAAGTTTCTTTTTGATAAAAAACATAAAGAAGGCATAAATCATATTTCATTTTCATCACGCATGTTTATGATTTCGATGGAAGGCTTAGTTGAAAAAAATGAGGGCAAAACGGTTGTTGTCTATTGTGACTCAAATAATTGCATCAAGTCATATCGAGCTGTTGAAAAATGCATTAAAGCTAGTTTAAGTAATGTTGTAATTTTTGATCGTAATGAAGAAGTTGCAAAGCTTGATAAACAAGATTCTGTTTACTCACAATTAAATTTGAATCAGTTTTAGTTTTTTGACTTCAGAAATAAATATCCTGCCGCAGAAAAGTATTAATTAATATTTCTGCGGTAAAGATGTTTTTTCGGTTTAATTTTTGATTAGCTCACCAATTGGTTTAATTCAAATATTGGTAGCAGAATTGCCAGTACGATAATCAGTACAACAATACCCATCGCTAAAATTAACACCGGCTCAAATATTCCTAAGATCAAAGAAATCATCGACTCGAGTTCACGTTCCTGTTGAACAGCTGCTCGTTCTAACATATCTTCCATTTTGCCGCTGCTTTCACCGCTTGATATTAAACGAATTGTCATGGGTGGAAATAAACCGCTTTGCTCAAGTGATGCGCTCACAGTACCACCTTCTCTTACTTTATCTGTTGCTGTGAGCACGGCTTGTCTCATTGGTAAGTTTGAAACAACTTGTCCTGCAATGCGTAAGGCTTCGAGTATCGGTACCCCTGAGAGGCTTAAAATACTTAATGTTCTGGCAAAACGGGCAGTGTTCATGCTGCGAGTTAATTTACCAATCAATGGCATTTTTAAAATAAATTGGTGATAGCGATAACGGTTTTTTTCATTTTTTAACCAGTTTTTAAAGGCCGCTATGGCTCCAGCTAAACCGATTAATAAAAAGATACCGTTACTAATTAAAAATTCACTGGTAGCCATCATGCCCACAGTAAGAGCAGGTAATTCTTGATTGATATTGTCGAATACTGAAACGACCTGGGGCACAACATAGGTCATTAATCCCAATACCACGATAACAGCCATAATGGTGAGTATGATGGGGTAAAGCATTGCCATGCTGACTTTTTGTCGCATCAGTTGGCGGTTCTCTGTGTAATCAGCCAACCGCTCCAGTATGTCTTCCAGATAGCCTGTTTCTTCACCGGCTGAAACCGTTGCAATATAAAGTTCGGGAAATGCTTTTGGAAAGTCAGAGAGGCCGCTTGCTAATGTGTGTCCTTCTAATACTTTGGAGCGAATAGCAAAAATCATGCTTTTAATACGGGGTGTTTCGGTTTGTTGGCCGACAGCGGCTAACGATTCTTCTAAGGGTAATGATGCGCTGAGTAAGGTAGCTAGTTGACGAGTAAACAAAGCCAGGTCGGTTGAACTAATACCGCGTTGAAAGCTCAGTGTTGGTTTTTTATCGCTGCTTTGTTTTTTATCTTTAATCGCCGCTTCAGTAATACTGAGCGGCATAAGGCCCTGGTTACGTAATAACTGGCGCACATGACGAGGCGTTTCACCTTCGGTTACGCCTTTTTTTTCCCGACCTTTTGCATCGAGTACAACGTATTCAAATGCGGCCATGTTTATTCCTCACGGCTAACACGTAGCACTTCTTCTAATGAGGTTTTGCCTTCAAGAATCAATCGTTGTCCATCTTGTTTTAAACTGTTAGATGATTGTCGCGCCAGCTTTTCCATGGCCTGTTCGCCCGCACCATCGTGAATCATTTGACGTAACTCTTCATCAAGGGTGATAACTTCATAGACACCGCTGCGGCCGGCATAACCGTTTTGGTTACATTGTTCACAGCCATCTGCTTTGTATATTTGAGGCGGGTTATTTTTATCGACCTGTAACCATTCGCATTCACTTTCGGTCGCAGTGTGGGGTTGTTTGCAATCGTTACAAAGATTACGAACTAAGCGTTGTGCAATCACACCAATTAAACTGGAAGATAATAAAAAGGGTTCGATTCCCATATCTCGCAAACGAGTGATAGAGCCAATGGCACTATTAGTATGCAAAGTCGAAAGCACTAAGTGACCGGTTAAACTGGCTTGCACAGCAATTTGTGCGGTTTCTAAATCACGGATTTCACCAATCATTACAACGTCAGGATCTTGTCGTAAAATAGAACGTAAACCTTTGGCAAACGTCATATTAACTTTGCTGTTAACCTGTGTTTGGCCGATGCCATCAATGTAATATTCAATTGGGTCTTCAACCGTCATGATGTTTCGAGACTTGTCGTTTAATTGTGTTAACGCAGCATAAAGGCTGGTTGTTTTACCTGAGCCGGTGGGGCCGGTAACTAAGATAATGCCGTGTGGTCGTTTAATGAGTTCGTTAACTTGTTCGCGTGATTCTTTAGCCATACCCAAATGTTCGAGCTGTAAACGGCCGGCTGTTTTATCGAGTAATCGCAAAACAACGCGTTCACCATAGCCGGCAGGAAGTGTTGAAACTCGAACATCAACTGCACGACCTGCCACTTTTAAAGAGATGCGGCCATCTTGCGGTAAACGTTTTTCGGCAATGTCGAGTTTCGCCATGACTTTAATACGAGAGATAACCAGTGGCGCAATATTTTTGGGTGGTTGTAGAATTTCTTGCAACACACCGTCAACACGAAAACGCACACGCATTCTGTTTTCATAAGATTCTATATGAATATCCGACGCGTTTACTTTTATCGATTCAGTGAGAATGGCGTTGATCAGTCGGATGATGGGGGCATCGTCGTCGGCTTCTAATAAATCCTCTGGTTCAAGGTTTTCAGCTAACTGGTCGAGGTCTAATTCATCGCCAACGCCTTCCATCATAGCCATGGCCTGGTCTGAATTTTGTTCGTAACACTGCGTTAACAAGGCATCAAATTGTTCGTCACTGGCCTGGTTGAGGTTTAATGTTTTACCAACAACACGTTTAACTTCTGTTAATGACTGAGGCGTTGCATCAGCACGAAAAATAATATCCGCACTGTCATCATTAATAGCAGAAATTAAAACACCGTTACGCTTTGCAAAAGCATAGGGGATGGTAGGAATTTGCGCGCTTTCATCCGTCATGGATTATTCCTCGTCACCCCAAAGGTCATCATTGCTTGAAACAACACTGTCTTTCGTTGATTCGTCAGACTTTGATTCTGGTTTGGGTGTAACGGGTGTTGTTTTAGGTGTAGGCTTTAACTCGTCCAAAGTTAGCGGGTTGTCGTTAAGTAAGCCATAGCCTTTTTTACGAGATTCAATTTGCTGTGCACGAATAAAATTATATTTACGGCTAGTCACGCGGTTAGATGCGGCTACATCACGCAAAATACTTGGGCGCATAAATACCATTAAATTTTGCTTAACTTTTGAACTTGTTTGAGACTGGAATAGGCGTCCCAATAAAGGGATGTCGCCCAGCACAGGAACACGGTCAAAGCTGTCCAAAACCGTGTCCTGGACTAAGCCACCAAGAACTAAAATTTCATTGTTCTCAACCAGAACAGATGTTTTGATCGTGCGTTTATTGGTAACAGGGCCTGCCGCAGATGTTGAAGTCAGGCTAGAAATTTCTTGTTCTAAATCTAAACGGATTGTACTGCCTTCATTGATTTGTGGCTTAACTTTTAAGTTGATACCCACATCTTTACGTTCGATGGTTTGAAACGGATTAGTTGGCGATGAGCTGGTACCGGTAGATGAATAAGAGCCGGTTAAAACAGGAATTTCATCACCGATTAAAATTTCGGCTTCTTCATTATCCAGCGTTACGATACTTGGCGTCGATAGAATATTAGTTGATGCGTTTGAAGCCAATGCTCTTAAAATTAAAGCAAAGCGGTTGCCAGAAGAGCTTTCAGAGCCAACAGCAAGCGTTAAGCCTGTGCCGGGAGCGGCTGTTCCTGCTAATAGCCCACCTATGCCTGCAAAATTACTTAGAGCATAAGGTGCATCTGCATTATCGTTCTCACCGCCATCGGATACTAAACCAACACCAATATCTTTAGCCTGATTGTATGAGACTTCGGCAATGATTGATTCAATAAGAACCTGTGCGCGACGAATGTCCAGTTGTCGAATAACAGACTTAATATTTCTCATTTCATCAGGTGAAGCCGTCACAATAACCGCGTTAGTGGCTTCGTCAGATTGAATATTGGTTTTTATATTTGCTTTTGCTGAAGCGCCTTTTTTTCCCGCGCTACTCTGACTTTTATTGGTTTCAAGGCCAGTCAGTATTTTTACGATGTCTTCTGCTTTTGCATAATGCAAATAAATAACTAAAGTATTGCCGCCGTCTTTAAGAGGTGTGTCGAGGTGAGAAATAGTGGCACGAATGCGTAAACGTTCGCTACGATCACCGCTAATCAATATGCTGTTGGTGCGTTCATCGGCTGCAAATTTAATGGCAGCAGAGGGGTCTTTAGGTTTCGCTTTACTCTGTAGTGCCGATAAAATTCTTACCATTTCAGTGGCAGATGCATTTTCAAGTTTAATAATTTCCAGCTCGTTATTGCTGGCCTGATCAACCTCTTTAATGATTTTTAGTAAACGCTGAATATTTGCGCCATGGTCAGTAATAATTAATGCATTGGTTGGGTTGTAAGCGGCAAGGTGACCTTGTTGTGGAATTAAAGGACGTAAAATAGGTACTAATTGAGCAGCCGGTACATGATTGAGCTGGATGATTTGAGTGACCAGCTCATCGCCTTTGCCGGGGTATTTAGGCGTACTGATTCTTAATGCGCCTTGTTTAGCATTAACTTCAGGAACAATTTTAATAATAGATCCCAATTCAACAGCGGCAAAACCATGAACCTGTAATATGGATAAGAAAACCTCATAGACCTGTTTTTTATTCATGGTCTTATTAGAAATCACAGTAACTTTTGCCTTGATGCGGGGATCAACCACAAAGTTCTTTCCGGTGAATTTTGAAACAGTACTAATCAGCGCTCGAATATCGGCATCTTGTAAATTAAGCGTGATTTGCGTGGCCGCTTGTGCCGAAATACTGAATGCAGAGAGTAAAAAGAAAAATAGTATCTGCTTCGTTTTATGAGAAAGTCGTTGTAACAACATAAAAAATCCTGTGGTCATAATTTCAAGCTAAGCATCCACTTAGCGAATGTTAAATTGTAAAGGTATCTCAACACCGTTTCGCATAACTGTTAAGTTAATGCTGCTAGAGGTGGAAATTTTTTGTAATGCCGCCATGCTTTGAACAGGGTCGTTTAATGGCACGCCATTCACCTGCGTTACTATATCGTTGCGTTTGATACCAAATTGTTTAAATAATTCACGCCCTTTCTTTTGCGGGCGTAAACGATAGCCTTGAAGTTTGCCATTTTTCGAAACAGGTACCGGGATTGCGTATTGGCCAAAGGATGTTGGGTTTTTCATGATATCGCGTCGAATATCACCCAATATTTTGTCAGCTGACTGGTTCATATTAAGTGAGCCGTTACGTGCCGATTTTCCTTTAGCACCACCACCGACACTTTTTTCTGGTAATTTTAGTGTTTCCAGGCGGCCATTACGCATCAAAGTAATATGTGTAGCGTATATTTCTTCAATGGTGGCATTGCCGGGAACTGTGTCGCCAACACCGTATATCAATTCTTTGCCGCGTTTGCTGGTTGCAATAATCACACTGGCAAAGCTCATTGGCTTAGCGGCTAAAATGCCACGTAAAATTAGGTTTAATGTGGTTTCAGGAGCATCCTGGGCCGATTGTTTAATGACGGGTGCGTTAGCCTGACCAAAAAGGTGTGCATTATTGAGTTGAATAAGTTGCTGCTGGAACTGACTATTATTTGAATTTTGTGAGTGTTTTATTGATGTCGGTGAGCTGCGATGTATCTCTGGTGCTGGCTCTAATAATTGCCATGTGATTTGAGCTAAGGTGTAACTTGCTGATAATACGAGAGCAATGCTGACAGCCGTTGGTGCATACTGCTGAAACATTTTCAGCATATCGGTTTTTTGCAGATTAGAGGCGAGTAATTTCATTGTCCGGAGAGGCTACATATTTATTTTGTGGTTATTAAAAGTTTGTTTACCTGAATATTAAACGTTTGCCGTGTTAAAGAGGTCTATTTCAGGAGATATTTTTATTTTAAATATATTTTTTCGACATGATAATACCTTGATATGGCGGTATTTATAAGAGCAGTTAAGAGTAATTTGAAGCTTTTTCTTGATATTGATTTAATAAACCATGATAAAACGAGTTTTAGGTAAAAATTAATGCCACTTAAGTGGGCAAAGTGCTGGCAGATTGAGTGACACCAACCTACAATATTAAGTATTAATACAACAATAAGAACAGGCAATGTCCAGGGGAAAAATTAACACAGATATGTTGCAGCAGTGGCAGTCCTCTTTTTTGGATGCTGGTAGTGCTGCATGGGTTGAAGGTTTATATGAAGACTACCTTCAAGACCCTCAATCTGTTGAATTAAAATGGCGTGAAATATTCGATACTCTGGCGCGAGTTAGTGAACAACCGGATACCCCTCATTCCGTCATCAAACAGCAATTCAAACAATTGGGTCGATTGGCGGGCCAGCGTAAAGGTGATTCGCAGAGTCAGGTTAGCCTGGAATACGAGCGTAAACAGGTTCGTGTTTTACAGTTAATTAACGCCTACCGTTTTCGTGGTCATCAATGGGCGGTGCTTGATCCTTTAAGCCGGCGTGAAAAACCAGAAATCCCTGAACTTACCTGGCAACATCATCAGCTCTCTGAAACTGATTTAGATACGACTTTTGAAACCGGTTCTTTAGTCGGGGTGGAAACTACTCGGCTAAGAAATATTCTCGATATTCTGCAACGCACCTATTGTGGTTCGATTGGCGCGGAATACATGCACAGCATGGAAACAATGGAAAAGCGTTGGATCCAGCAGCGTTTAGAAAGTGTCTGCAGTACGCCATCGTTTAGTAATGATGAGCGGGTTAAATTATTTCAGCGACTCACCGCAGCGGAAGGTTTAGAAAAATACCTGCACACTAAATATGTCGGGCAAAAGCGTTTTTCACTGGAAGGTGGTGAAAGTCTTATTCCGTTACTGGATACCTTGGTCGAAAGAGCTGGCGTGCACGGTATCGATGAAGTTGTTGTCGGCATGGCGCATCGTGGTCGTCTAAACGTGCTGGTTAACATCATGGGTAAAACACCGGATGAGTTGTTTCAGGAATTTGAAGGCAAAAAATCTCACGGAGAATATTCGGGTGATGTGAAATACCATCAAGGCTTTTCATCAGATGTTGAAACATCAGGCGGCAGTGTGCATTTGGTACTGGCGTTTAATCCCTCGCATTTAGAAATTATTGCACCGGTGGTTGAAGGTGCGGTGCGCGCAAGACAAGAACGCAATAATGACTTGCAGGGCGATAAAATAATCCCCATACAAATTCATGGTGATGCGGCATTCTCTGGTCAGGGTGTGGTAATGGAAACATTACAGATGTCGCAGTCGCGTGGTTACTCCACTAAAGGCACCGTGCACATCATCATCAATAATCAGGTCGGTTTCACGACCAGTAATCAGCAAGATGCACGTTCGACTTATTACTGTACCGATATTGCGAAAATGGTCAATGCGCCTATTTTTCACGTTAATGCCGATGACCCTGAAGCGGTTTTATTGGTCACGCAAATTGCACTCGACTATCGCATGACGTTTAAAAAAGATGTGGTTATCGACATGATTTGTTATCGCCGTCACGGTCATAATGAAGCCGATGAACCAGCGGCTACTCAGCCGATGATGTATGCCACTATTCGTCAACTTGAAACCACGCCGGCGTTGTATGCAAAAAAATTAATTGCAGAACAATTATTGACAGCTGAGGCAGCAGAAAAAGTAGCGCATGCCTATAGGGATGATTTGGATGCAGGCTTTTGCGTCGTTCCGAATATGCTGGACAATACATCGCACTCTTATTTTCATGGGGTGGAATGGGACAGTTTTGATAAAACCTTTAGCCGTACTTATTTTGAAACCAATATCACGCCGCACAAAATAAGAGAGTTGGCTGAGGCGTTAGATAAGTTGCCGAAAGAATTTGAGCTACACCCTCGGGTGGCAAAAATAAAATCAGATCGCATGAAAATGGGGGTTGGCGCAAAATCAATTGACTGGGGATTTGCTGAAATCATGGCATATGCCTCTTTGGTTGATGAAGGTTATAACGTCAGATTATCCGGTCAAGATTGTGGCCGAGGCACTTTTTTTCATCGACACTCTGTTTTTCATAATCAATTAAAAGCAGAAGCTTATGTGCCACTGCGAAACATCTCCGACTCGCAAGGTAATTTTTTAGTTATCGACTCCCTGTTATCGGAAGAAGCCGTGCTGGCTTTTGAATATGGTTATTCAACAGCCGACCCCGCATCACTGGTGATTTGGGAAGCGCAGTTTGGTGACTTTGCCAATGGTGCGCAAGTAGTGGTGGACCAATTCATAAGTGCAGGTGAACAAAAATGGGGCCGCATGTGCGGTTTAGTCATGTTACTGCCACACGGTTTTGAAGGCCAGGGCCCCGAGCATTCATCGGCAAGGTTAGAACGTTATCTGCAGCTTTGTGCGGAAGATAATATGCAAGTCTGTGTGCCGAGTACGCCCGCGCAAGTGTTTCATATGTTGCGCAGGCAAGTGGTCAGGCCCAGTCGAAAACCACTAATTTGTATGAGCCCTAAGAGTTTACTGCGTCACAAAAACGCCGTGAGTGAATTAGAAGATTTTACCGACGGGCGAGGTTTTAAAACTGTGCTGCCTGAATGTCAGCAATTAGATGCCTCTAAAATAAAGCGTGTGATTTTGTGTAGCGGAAAAATATATTACGAGCTTATGCAAAAAAGAGAAGAAGCTGAACTTGAGGGTGTTGCGATTATTCGACTTGAGCAACTGTATCCATTCCCATTTAAAACTTTGGGTAAAACACTGGATGAGTATTCTCATGTTAAAGAATTGATTTGGTGTCAGGAAGAGCCAAAAAATCAAGGCGGCTGGGATTTTTGTAAACCTAGATTCACACGTTTGTATGAAGGCAAAGAACAACCTCGAATTATATTTGCAGGTAGGCCGCCTTCTGCGGCACCCGCTGTTGGTTCGGCTGTGATACATGCAAAACAACAGCACCGGTTAGTGTCCAAAGCACTTGGTTTGCCAGTGGATGACGAATGAAAAATAATAAATTTTTTATGGAAATATTATGACGACTGAAATAAAAGTACCTGTTTTACCGGAATCTATCGCCGATGCTGAAGTGGTTGCCTGGCATAAAAAGCCAGGTGATAGCATCAAGCGCGATGAAAATTTAGTCGACATAGAAACAGACAAAGTTGTGCTTGAAGTGCCTTCTCCTTGTGATGGTGTTCTAAAAGAAATTGTAGAGGCACAAGGTACTGTCGTTATAGCGGAACAGTTACTTGGTTATATTGATGAGGGAGCGGTTAGTCAGTCGTCAGGCAATGAAACAACATCTGAAGATCGACCCAATGTTATTGCGATGGGGCAGGATGTATTAATTAATCCGGCGGCAAAAAAATTAATGCAAGAACACGGTGTTGATATTCATGATGTGACGGGCAGTGGTAAAGGTGGTCGCATTCTTAAAGAAGATGTATTGAAGGTGGTTAATAAACAACCAGAAAAAAATAAACCATTAAAAGAAAGTACTACAACAAAATCAGCAGTTTCCGCATCAACTGTCGATGCCGGTGATCGAATGGGTCGAATAGAAAAGCGTGTGCCGATGACACGTTTGCGTGCACGAATCGCAGAACGTTTATTAGAAGCGCAACACAATGCCGCTATCTTAACGACTTTTAATGAAGTGAACATGCAACCTGTTATGGAGTTGCGTGCGCGTTATAAAGAACAATTTGAAAAAGAACACGATGTGCGACTGGGCTTTATGTCCTTTTTTGTTAAGGCAGCCATCGAGGCGCTTAAACAATTCCCTAGCGTTAATGCATCGATAGATGGAAATGATGTGGTATACCACGGCTTCTTTGATATCGGTGTTGCAGTTTCTTCGCCGCGTGGTTTAGTGGTACCAGTGGTGCGGGATGCCGATCAACTCACTCTGGCTCAAATAGAAAAAACAATTCGCGAACTAGGACAAAAAGCGCAACAAAATGCATTGTCTCTGGACGAAATTACCGGTGGTACGTTTACCATTTCAAATGGTGGTGTGTTTGGTTCGTTATTATCAACACCGATTTTGAACCCGCCACAAAGTGGTATTTTGGGTATGCACACGATACAAGAGCGACCAGTTGCTGAAGATGGAGAGGTGGTTATTCGCCCCATGATGTATCTGGCGCATTCATACGATCATCGTATTGTTGATGGCAAAGAAGCCGTGCAGTTTTTATTGACCATAAAAGAAATGCTGGAAGATCCGGCGCGCATGTTGATAGGGGTTTAAAATGACTACTAACAATAATCACTTTGATGTCATCGTTATCGGTGCAGGCCCTGCGGGATACGTGGCGGCGATTCGTTGCGCTCAATTGGGTTTGAATACGGCGTGTGTGGACGACTGGAAAGACGATGATAATAAGCCTTCTTTAGGCGGCACTTGTTTAAACGTGGGTTGTATCCCATCAAAAACTTTGCTCGAATCATCAGAAAAATATGCACAAAGTTTGAATGATTTTAAAGCGCATGGCATCAATTTCGAAAATATAAGTTTTGATGTGTCTGCCATGCAGGCAAGAAAAAATAAAATAGTCTCTGAATTAACAGGCGGTATCAAACAGCTTTTTAAAGCGAATAAAGTTACGCATTTAGTGGGTCGGGCTTTTATCAAACCGGATCATCATGTTGAGATCACTGACGGTGATGAAAAACAAACGATAACGGCTGAAAATATTATCATTGCGACCGGTTCTTCATCGGTAGAAATAAGCAGTGCGCCTTTAACCGACAATAAAATTGTCGACTCCAGTGGAGCGTTAGCTTTTGATCAGGTACCAGAAAAAATAGGTGTGATTGGTGCAGGCGTAATTGGTTTGGAGTTAGGCAGTGTTTGGCGACGACTGGGTTCTGAGGTTGTTGTGTTAGAAGCGCAAGATGCTTTTTTACCGATTGCTGATCAAAAAATAGCGAAAGAAGCGCTACGATATTTTAAGAAACAAGGCCTGGACATTTGGCTAAGCGCGCGTTTGCTTTCTGCCGAAGTTAAAAAAGGCAAAGTGGAATTGAATTATCAACAAGGTGATAAAGACCATCAGCTAACTGTTGATAAATTGATCGTAGCAGTAGGTCGTTCACCGAATGTGAAACAAGTGTGGGATGAATCGGTTGATGTGTTATTAGATGAGCGCGGTTTTATTAATGTAAATGAGCAATGCGAAACCAATGTGCCGGGTGTTTATGCGATAGGTGATGTCGTGCGTGGCCCGATGTTGGCGCATAAAGGTTCCGAAGAAGGCGTGATGGTGGCTGAATTAATTGTGGGCCGCCAAAAAGAAGTGAATTATGATTTGATTCCATCGGTGGTCTACACTCATCCTGAAATTGCCTGGGTTGGTAAAACAGAACAGGAGTTAAAAGCCAGTGGGATCGGGTATAATGCCGGCGCGTTTCCATTTGCAGCCAGCGGGCGAGCAAAAGCCCTGGGTGATGCTGCTGGTACAGTAAAAATATTGGCCGATGCTGAAACAGATAGAATTCTTGGTGTGCATATTGTTGGGCCACAGGCATCAGAATTAATAGCGCAAGCAGTAATAGCAATGGAACTGTCGGCCAGTAGTGAAGATTTAGCGCTGACAATGTTTGCTCACCCCAGTTTGTCAGAAGCAGTGCATGAAGCGGCGTTAGCGGTTAGTAATGAAGCGATACATATTCCGCCTCGTAGAAGATAAAGAAATAAAACAGGTATATATAAATGAACCTACACGAATATCAGTCAAAAGAATTATTTAAATCGTATGCCATGCCAGTGCCAAATAATTCAGTGGTGCGTGATGTATCTGAAGTCGATGCAGCTATCGATTCATTACAAGGCGATACCTGGGTTGTTAAAGCTCAGGTTCATGCGGGCGGACGTGGTAAAGCTGGCGGCGTTAAACTAACGAGCGACAAAGCGGAAGTAAAAGAAATTGTTGCTTCGATGTTAGGTACTAACTTAGTGACTTTTCAAACGGATGAGAATGGTCAGCCTATCCATCAGGTTTTAATTGAAGAAGTTTGTAATATTGAAACTGAATTGTACTTAGGTGTGGTGATAGATCGTGCAACACAGCGCGTTGTTATTATGGCCTCAACCGAAGGCGGTATGGATATTGAAAAAGTCGCTGCTGAAACACCTGAAAAAATAATTAAAGTGCAATTAAATCCTTTATTGGGTTTGATGCCGT
>JAUVDT010000092.1 GCA_030595185.1 Gammaproteobacteria bacterium | reverse complement strand
AGCCCCGTTGAAGTGAAGGAAAAAGCAATTGAGAACCCTGCACCAAACAAGAATATAATTTCATAAGGAATTTTTTTAGTATCTTGCCACTTCAATATACTAAAGGGCGGCATAAACATCATAAGACCAAAACCAAGTAGTAAGCCTTTTTCATTCAAACCTAATCCATCATAAAGTGGTTGCAGAGGCGAATTTAAAAATAATATCACTATCAAACCTGCAAGAGCAGCCAGTACTTTTTTTTGATCATTCGATAGAGTGTTTTCAACTTCTATTTCCTCTAGAACCTGACTTGCAACACCTAAAGACAATATCCAGCCAGCGACGATAAACATTACCATTGACAATGGTAGAACTAAAACTACCCATTGCATAAATGGAATGCTTTCAACTTTTAAATTCTCGAGTATTCCAAATAAGATAAGATTTGGGGGTGTACCAATGGGTGTAATAATGCCGCCAATGCTTGCACCATATGCAATCGCTAAAGCAAATCGCATTTTCAATGCAGCTTGATCTGTTAGAAACAATGCTAATGGCATAAGTAATAACGCCGTTGTGGTATTAGATAAGAAAGAACTTAAAATACCAGATGTTATTATTAACGCATAAATCATACCGCGAGCAGTATTAGGAAACGTACGTAGTATTCTGTTTGAAATAGTTTTATGTAATGAGCTTTTTTCCACTGCTATAGCAAGCATAAAACCACCTAAAAATAAGAACATAATCGATTTAGAATAATTAGGTACTATGTCATCTGTACTGACAATGCCAAAGGCTGGAAAAAGTACAATAGGCAATAAAGAGACAACGCCTAGTGGCAGCGCCTCATTACTCCATAAGACGATCATCATGGCGATTAGTGCCAGAAGCGCGGCCTGGTTTATCACCAATACGAAAGATAGAATATTAAAAATAATAATGCCTGTCGCTATTGCTACTGCAATACCTTTAACTTTTTTATTCACAAAAATCCCTTAATTCGTCTTTAGCCACGTAAGAATGCTATCAAACATGAGTTAGACAGCAGGTAAGTCCACCTTATGAGGCCCCCTTTCGTGCTCAGACCCACGACCAAATAAATGACCAATATCATGCCCAATAACCAACAATGCAGGTGTGAGTATTAAAGTAATTAAGGTCGCAAATAATAAACCGTAAGCCATAGCCATTGTCAGCGGCATGATAAGCCCATCTTTACCTCCAAGACCATATGCAGTAGGCAGTAGACCCGCTACCGTTGTTAAAGTAGTTAATAACACTGGACGTAAACGATCTTTTGCACCCGTTACCACGGTACGAACAAGGTTTGCATTTAAATTATTAGCCAGATTACGATTCACTTCAGTAACCATTATGATTGTGTCATTTACCACCACACCAACAAGGCCTAATGTTCCCATCACCGAAAAAAATGATAATGGCATGCTGTGAAAGTAAAAAGCCCAAACAACACCAATAACAGCAAAAGGAATAACAGACATAACAATCAAAGACTGGCCAAATGAATTCAGCAGCAGAGTAACAACAAGATAGATTGATACCAATGCAACAATCGCTGCAGTAAGAAAGCCGCCCATTATTTTATTTTGTTCGCGTGCTTCACCGGCGAATGCAACGTTTAAATTAGGATGTTTCTTCCAGTCTTGACCAAACTTAGCATAAACTGCTTTTTGAATAATTTTAGGGCTGGTTATGATAGGGTTTAAATCCGCACTAACGGTTTCAGTACGCACACCATCTATGTGTTGGAATTCTAACGGCCCACGACCTTCTGACAAGGATAAAACGTCACTCAGATTCATTACCTTACCGCGATTATTTTTTACCGGTATTTTAAATAACATATCTTTGCTATTACGATACTTAGGGTCAACGATAACTCGATATTCAATTGTCTCTTCAACGCTGGTAGTAGAGCTAACTAACATGCCATCATAAGTCACTCTTAACGCATCGGCGATATCTTTAACTTTCAAACCAACTTCCGCCAGTTTTTTATAATCAATATTTACAATTAATTGATCTTTTCCAGGCTTATTATCAGTCTCTACATCCAATACTCCTTGTAATGAACTAATAAAATCTTTAATTTCTTTTGCCGTCTCTTCTCTTAATTTATCATTATTGGTACTAATTCGAATTTCTGCCGGCTTACCGATAGCAGGACCAACTCGCTTTTTATCAAACGTTAAAATTTCATTATCATTAACCGCAATAGCCACTCGAAGCGATTTCATTATCGTATCTGCACTTCGTGAACGGTTTGCTTCACCCGTTAAAAAGACACTAATAATCCCCCAATGACTGTGCTCACCTCTGTTTTGCGACAATGATGTTGACAGCGTTCCTACACGAGTTGAATATGATTCCAGTTCCGTATCAGGTAAAACGTCTATATAACTTTCAAGCTCTTTAAGACGGGCCTCGGTTGCTAAGAGTGAAGCGCCGTGGTTCATTTCTAATTTCAAATAAAACCGTTCAACACCCTCTTGTGGAAACAATTGAAACTTCATTGAGCTTTTAGCAAGAAACAAACTTGATAAAAGTATCATAACCATTGCAAGTAAAACAAGATATCGTCGATGGAGTAATATTTCGAGTAATTTTTTATAAAACTCTTCTAGTTTTATTATCCAGTTCGCTTTATCTTTACTTTTTAAATTTTTACCTGATGTCAGATGATGAGGCAATAAAAAGAAACATTCAAACAAACTAACCAGTAACGCAACAATAACAACAGCCGGTATTGCCCATGCAAATTTACCAGGCATGCCACCAATATAAAACATTGGGCTAAAAGCAAGTATTGTTGTAATACTTGCAACAGCAACCGGACGCCACATTGATTGCGCACCTTTAAGTGCCGCTTCTTTAGCAGATAAACCTTTCTCCCTGTAATAGGTTATTTTTTCAGCAACAACAATGGCATCATCAACTAACAACCCTAACACCAATACAAAACCAGCTAATGAAATTGCATTAATACTAATACCAAAATATGGAAGTATTATAAAACTGCCTAACAATGAGAAAGGCACGCTCATTGCTGTCCAAAAAGCGGCCTGACGATTCAAAGCCAGCATTAAAATTATTATTACAAGAGAAAACCCAAGTAAAGCATTACCACCTAAAACTTGTAGACGTAAACGTGTTTTTTTAGACTGATCATTTGAATATGAAAAACCTACACCTTCAGGTAAGGCTTTATTATTCATATATTCTTTGACTCGTTCAAGAGTTTTTATTATATCGGCGTCTTTCTTTTTTCTAACAACCAGGTTCATACCTGGTTTGCCTTCATTACGCACGATAAAGTTTTCGTCTTTTTCACGCAGTATCACATTTGCAATGTCTTTTACACGAACAAGTTGACCAGAAATATTCGCTCGTAAAATAACATCTTCAACTTCTTTAGGATTATTAAACTTATTAAGGCTTATTACTGTCTGTTCATTTAAATACGATTCGAGAGTACCACCTGTGGTACGCAAATTACGTGATTGTATTGCCGCTAGAACTTCGGACAGGCTAATGCGTAACTTTTGGGCTTTAATTGGATCAATTTCAATATGAATTTCACGATCAAAATAGCCTATTTTATCAACGCCAGAGACACCTTCAAGGGATTCAATTGAACGTTCAAGTACAGGTAGTATATTGCGTAACTTAGTATGCTCGCCAAACAAATTAATCGAAATAATGGGCGTATCACTGGTTGAAAGAACATCAACAACAGGTAACTCTTCTAGATCTAGTGGCAAGTCTCTTGTCTGGTCAACAGCTTGCTTTATATCATTCACAATTAAAGCAAGCTCTTCCGCATTAGCACTTTCATTAGCTTGAATAAGTATAGAAGATGAATTTTCACGTGACGTCGATGTTACTTCATACAAACCATCAACCTCTCTTATATTATCCTCCAGGTTTTTTGTAACATTAAGTTCTACGTCTTCAGCGGAGGCCCCGGGATAGATTGTATTTACTGTTACTTTATTTAGATCAACAGCTGGAAAACCTTCTTTTTGAATATTAAACATTTGACTTAAGCCAAATACAAATACTGATAAGAAGAGCAGTCTTACGAGCATAGAACGCTGAAGAAAAAACTGTATAAGGCTATTCATAAAAACTTACTCCCCTGCCATCAAATTGGTTTCTGAAGTCAATGTCAAATTATAGCTACCCAGATTTAAATCTAATAATTCACCAATTTTCAATTGTAGTGCCAGTTGCTGTGCATTTAAACGTTCACGATTTAACCGACTTTCCAAATGTGCGGTTTGATCCTTTAATAATTCAAATAAATCTAGCTTACCTATTTTGTAAAGATGTAATTCTTTTTCAAGCTTTTTCTTTCCAAGAATTAACTTTCGGTCAACAGATTTCAAAGCCACTAATAATTGTGATGATTGACTATCTAAATTTGCAAGGTTTGCTTTGGCATCAATTAAACGTTGTTTTGTATCCGATTCTATTTGTAGTTTTTTTGCCAGTTGAGACTGGAAATTACCGCGAGCTTTACGATTTCCCAACGGATACTTATATTCAAGCATGACCGAGTAATCATCTTTATCAAGACTATCGCTATGAGCATCACTAAAGCCATCATCCAGACCATGAATAGTATAAGAAAAACTTAAATTCAAATCTGAAGAACGTGAATTATCTTTAGCGTCTAACAATAAAATTTGCTGTTTTCTGATAATCTCAAGAATATCTTTAAGACGAGAAGATGAGCTTAGATAATCTTTTTCACGAAATACTCCACCTTCTGGAGATAATAGCTTTGAATCTTTAGGGTTAAGAGGCACAGCGTTACTATCCGTCTGCAGATTACTTGCATTCATTTGCAATACCACTTGACGAGTCAATCCAACAAAACGCCCTTTAGCTTGCTGCCATCGTGAAAAGTAGTCTTCACTTATTTCCTGCGAACGTAATAACTCATAAGATTCTATTACTTGTCGTTTAACTTTAATACGGGTTAGTTTTTCTTGCTCCAAAGACTGCAAGTACACTTCTTTTGAAATATTTAATTCTCTTGAGGCTAAATACCAATCAACATAGAGTGAAGCTAATTGAGTCACATAGCTTTCTAAGTTTTCCTGAGTATTTAAACCCGTTAAATCAAAATTAAGCTGACTAATCTTAATATCAAGGCTATCCAGAACACCCCCAGCATTTTTTAATAAGGGCTGTGTTAATTTAACGGTAAAGCTAGGCTGATAATATTGCTCACCAACCACACCAAAAACAGGATTTCTATTTGTGTATAAAGAATTGTAGCTAAGTGATAAACGAGTACCTGTATTTGAAAAAGTTTGATTATATGAAAGGTTTAAATTCACATTATCACTAGTATCTGGCTCAGAACCTATAATATGGTCAGGTTCTGAATGGGACAAAGCAACATTTGAACCAAACGCAGCATCATCTACTCCAAGACTTGCATCTCGTAAACCGGCTGAAACCCTTTTTTCAAATAAAATCCGTTGAACACCTGGGTTATTTTTTAAAATAGACTCAATAAAAACGTCTAAGCTTAACTCCTGCGAATGAACAGGAGCACTTATAAGAAGAGTTAACAGAGAAAAAATAATTCTAAATAAATTTTTAGGTTTATTTTTATAGTAAAAATATATTTTTCTCATGCTGCTCTCCATTTCGTTAATAATCAACACTGTGTAAATAATTTATTTTTTTACAATACTATTTATTTGGTATGTTGCATGACATGCAACACAATTATTCATTAAAGTCGATAATTGTTGCATTGTATGTTGAGGGTCACCCAATGATTCTGCATCAAGCGCCAGAGCATCAAATTTTGAATGCGTATCAAAACCCAGCTTCTTAAATGCTAATGGCAACTTACCCATTAATGCCCCTGGTACAGCTTGTTGTGCTGCTAAACCCACTTCACGTGCATATTTTGCTGCAGCTTCCATATCTTCCTCTGAAATAGCTTGTGTGATTTTTTGCACACTCGAAAGAAACATACGCATTTCCTCTAATACTAAATCTCGTTCAGCAGACTCCAGTACAATGGCTTGCCTGCCATCAGTCGCTGGCACTACAGAACCCGCAAAAATGAATTTATAACTCATAGCAACAACAACTACGCCCAATACTACAGACATAGACCAACAAAACTTACACTCTTTCATCTTATACTCCAGTTTAAAGTCATACCCAAATTAATTAATTTAAATATTGTTTATTTTTAGCTAGATAATAGGCCACGAGGGAAAAACTTATCCACGTTACACTACGTAAACTCATCGCTATGATTGTGCGCATTTCATAACTACCACCCATCACTATATATACGACAAATACAGCAAAGAGCATTATTGTTGTCACTGCTATTGCAACAGCTAGCTTTAAAGTCCAATTTTGATTAAACAAGAACCCTAAACCTGCCAATATATATAAAAACCCGGCAATAAAATTAAACCAAACAATAAAATTAACGTAATTGCCCGCCGCTTGACGATCAACACCATCAATAAAGATAACAGCACCACCAGATTTAATGGTTAATACACCAAAAGCAATTGAAATAATAATGACAGGCCAAAGCCAAAATGGATGGTTTTTAATATTCATTCCAAACTCCTAATTTATTTGATTTTGTGAATTAATACTTTTTAAAACTGGCAGCAAAAACTGCCAAATAGAATCCGCCTCATCTTCAAGCGAGAAATTAAATTCGTATACAGACCAGCGTAAAACGAGACCTTGTATCAATGCTGCTATATATATGGCCGTTTTTTCTGTATCGAGATCATTACGGAATTCACCATTCTCTTTGCCCTGCTGTAATATCTGCGTAACCCGCTTAATATATCGATTCATTACTTCTTGTAGAGATGCCTTCAATTTAGGAGACTCTAAATGAAGAAAATCAGAAAATAATACTTTTGGAATAGCTCTATGTTTATTAATAAAGGTCAGTTGTCGCTTAATAAGCTTTCGTAACTGCTCATCTGAAGGCTCATTAGGATTAAAACCAGAACTAATGGCTTTGAATAGGTTTTCAGCAATCCATCCAATAACAGCAGCAAAAATTGCATCCCTCGTCTTGAAATGACGAAAAACAGTTGGCTGCGCTATACCAACTCGGTCAGCTATCGCCTGTGTGGTAACGCGCTTTATACCTTCTTCTGCGGTTAAATCCATCGTTGCCTGGACGATTTCTTTTCTGCGTTCTTCTTGAGGCTTGCCCATAAGTTATATGTCTATATTCGAAAGTGAGTAAGTAATCACTTACTTATAAATGAGCGCGTAAATACTGTCAAGATTATATTTATTTTTAATGGTATTAATTTATGAAGGATGAGCTGATTGTTCGGTGTAAGAAGCGTTATTGTGATGAGAAATATTGAGGAAAGTTACAGATGGAATCGCATTCGAGTAACCGTGTGTAGCACTCACATTATC
>JAUVDT010000040.1 GCA_030595185.1 Gammaproteobacteria bacterium | reverse complement strand
ATGGCGGAGAGGGAGGGATTCGAACCCTCGGATGGTTGCCCATCGCCAGTTTTCAAGACTGGTGCATTCGGCCAGCTCTGCCACCTCTCCGTTTCGAATTGTAGGCAGTTTTCACTGCGATCCGGCGAACCAGATTTTCGAAGGACGCAATAATACATAGAAACGAACGGTTGCGCCAGTGTTATTTGCAACCTTTTTTAAATTGGTTTGTCTGAGTAGGTATGTTAGAGTTAAATTATTGTAAATCAACAACCTACGGGCAACTAAAATGAATCCAATGAATATTCCAGGTACTCAGGCACAAAGTTCTGAACTGGCTACAAATAAAGTATTACGCAACACTTATGCCCTACTTTCAATGACACTAATCTTTGCTGGTATTATGGCTTTTGTTGGCATCATGATGCAGATTGGTCATGGCATGGCACTTGTTGCTGATATCGTCGCTATTGTGATGTTATGGTTCGTTTTACCACGTACTGCTAACTCAGCAACTGGTATCCCAGTTATTTTTGCTATTACTGGCCTGCTAGGCTTCGGTCTTGGTCCAATTGTAAACCACTATCTGGCTATGAACGGTAATATCGTGATGACAGCTCTAGGTGGTACTGGTGTGATCTTCTTAGGTTTATCTAGCTATGCATTAACAACTAAGAAAGATTTCAGCTTTATGGGTGGTTTCTTGATGGTTGGTATGATGGTTGTCATCTTTGCTGCTATCGCAAACATCTTCTTACAAATGCCTATTTTGTTCCTTGTTCTTAATGCAGCTATCGTATTGATCATGAGTGGCCTGATTTTGTTCGAAACATCACGCATTATTAACGGTGGTGAAACTAACTACATCATGGCAACTGCTAGCCTGTTCTTGTCTATTATTAACTTGTTCCAAGCGCTGTTACACCTATTAGGTGCTTTCGGTGGCGACGACTAACAAGTCATTGCTTTAGTTTATAAAAAGCCTCGCCATTCTATAAGTTTGGCGAGGCTTTTTTAATGCTGATATTTATAAAGGTTAAGTTATGGATTGGATGCAAATTACCAGTGTCATTTTTTTAGGTGCAATGGCTGTCTTCTTATACCCAAGAGTCAAGCACGCCGTTGCTAACAGCCCAAAAGCTGAAAAAGGCGACTGGATGTCTTTTATTATTCCCATCGCAGCTGTAATCGGTTTTGTCATCTTATTAATCATGATGGTGTAATAGTATTTGTCAGGAAACTTGGCCATTGCGGCTATTTTAAGTACAATATTAGCAACTTATTAAACTCTATTTCATTAAGCCCTGTCATTTGACGGGGCTTTTTCACTTTTGAAGGTGAATAACCATGCAAGAAGAACACCTATTCGCACCCTTTGTCCGCATTCTAGGTAAAGGTAAAAACGGCTCTCGATCTTTAACAGAAGAAGAAGCGTTTGATTCAATGAGCATGATTGTTAAAGGTGAAGTCGAACCTGAACAATTAGGTGCTTTTTTAATGCTTTTACGCGTTAAAGAAGAAACACCTGAAGAAGTTGCCGGCTTTGTTCGTGCTATCCGTGCAAACCTTGATTTACCAGAAGGTGTTCATGTTGATTTAGATTGGTCTTCATATGCTGGTAAGCGCCGTCATTCTCCGTGGTACATACTCAGCGCTCTATTGTTAGCTGAGAACGGCTACAAAGTGTGCATGCACGGTGCTGAAGGACATACGCCTGGTCGTATGTATACCAGTGAAGCATTAGCAACACTGGGCATTAAAATGTGCAATTCAATGAAAGAAGCTGAAGAAGCATTAGCAGCAACTAACTTCTCTTACATGCCTCTACAAGCCATGAGTGAAAAACTAAAATATATTTTAGAGTTACGTCCATTACTGGGTTTACGTTCACCTATCCACACGGTTGGCCGAATGATTAACCCTTTTAGTAGTGACTATTCTATTCAGGCTATCTTTCACCCTGGCTATCAAAGTGTGCATCAAGAAGCTTCAAAAATTCTTGATCAAAAACACATGGTGGTATTCAAAGGCGAAGCCGGTGAAGTAGAACGCAACCCAGATACTAAATGCGTTGCTTCTTATGTTCACAATCAGGAAATGAGCGAAGAAGAATGGCCTGCAATGTTCGAGCGCCGTCATGTTAAAGAAAAAGAATTAGATGCTGAAAACTTAATTTCTTTCTGGAATGGCACTGATGAAAATGAATACGCAGAAGGCGCCGTTATTGGTACAACAGCCATTGCTTTACGTTTAATGGAAAAAGCAGACTCTCAAGAAGCCGCTTTGAAACTAGCAGAAGAAATGTGGAAGAATCGTAATAATAAGCGGTTTGATTCAGTAGCCTAATTAATATTAGGCTTTAGTGTATGGAATGTACCCCATAAAAAAATCCAACCTAGGTTGGATTTTTTTATTTCCCTAATGCCTCTTCCTGCATCTGCTCAATCGTAGTATGTCTTACGTCTTTACCCTTCACCATGTAGATAACATACTCACAAATGTTTTTTGAATGATCTCCAATACGCTCTAATGCACGTGCAGACCAAAGTGTATTTAAAACACGGCGTACATTATTCGGTGCTTCCATCATTAAAGTAATCATCTGGCGCATTGCTGCTTCATATTCCGCATCGATTTTTGCATCTTCTGCTGCACATTTTAATGCCGCTTCGACATCTGTTCTGGCAAATGCATCTAGTGAATCATGTAACATCTTTCTTACATGCTCACCTAAATGAGCAATTTCTACGTATTGATTTTTAGGTCGTTCCATATCAGCCAGTTCAATAGCCATACGTGCAATCTTTTCTGCTTCATCACCGATTCGTTCAAGGTCAGTAATTGTTTTTACAATCATCATTACCAAACGTAAATCACTGGCTGTTGGCTGACGTCGTGCAATAATTTGCATGCACTGTTCATCAATTGCTACTTCTAACGCATTAACTTTATAATCTTCTGCTACAACACGCTCACCAAGTTCTATATTACCGTCAACAAGTGCTTGCAATGCATTTTTAACATTTTTTTCAACCAAACCACCCATTGTCAAAACTTTGTTTTTAACATCTTCCAGTTCTTCATCAAACTTCTGTGATATATGCGAATTATCCATGATCAATTACCTTTAATTTTATTTGACTATTATTATGAAACGGCTTATCCGTAACGGCCTGTAATATAGTCTTCGGTTTGCTTTTCTTTTGGGTTTGTAAATAAAGTATCAGTAGCTCCAAACTCAATCAAATCACCCATGTACATAAATGCTGTGTAATCTGAAACACGTGCTGCTTGCTGCATATTATGTGTAACGATAACAATTGTATATTCAGATTTTAATTCGTAAATTAATTCTTCAATTTTCAAAGTCGATATAGGATCAAGCGCGGATGCGGGTTCATCTAATAAAAGCACTTCAGGTTTAATTGCAATCGCACGTGCAATAACTAAACGCTGTTGCTGCCCACCTGATAAGCCTAATGCGCTTTCATGTAAACGATCCTTTACTTCATTCCAAAGCGCTGCACCTTTTAAGGACTGTTCAACCGCTTCATCTAAAACATGGCGTTGTTTAATACCTTGCAAGCGTAACCCATATGCAACGTTTTCATAAATAGATTTAGGAAACGGATTCGGTCGCTGAAAAACCATACCAACACGACGACGTAAAGCAGAAACATCAATATCTGGATGATAGATATCATCACCGTCTATATTAATCTGACCTTCGGTATTAACATTATCGATTAAATCATTCATACGATTAAAACAACGTAGCAAAGTCGATTTACCACAACCACTTGGGCCGATAAATGCTGTTACACGTTTTCGTGGTATTGGCATAGTGATGCCATGTAATGCCGATTTTTCACCGTATGATAGTTTCAGATCATTTACATTGATACAAATATCTTCACTTTCAAGGCTCAGTGACTGACCACTGGATGAAAGAATACTTTTGTCAATACCGTGTGTTAATACTGCTTCACTCATTCGAGTTTACTCCGACTTAAGAGTCATTTTTTTTGGAAAAACATTCTAAGCATCAAGTGCTTTATATTTTTCACGTAAACGATTTCGTAACATAATCGCACTTAAATTTAATAAAACGATAACTAATACCAATAAAAAAGCGGTTGCATAAACTAAAGGCCTTGCCGCTTCAACATTTGGACTCTGGAAACCAACATCGAAAATATGAAACCCTAAATGCATGAACTTTCGATCCATATGCAAGAAAGGAAAATTATCATCTAATGGCAATTGAGGTGCTAACTTCACAACACCCACCAACATCAATGGCGCTACTTCACCTGCTGCTCGCGCCACTGCAAGAATTAAACCGGTCATAATGGCAGGACTGGTCATTGGTAAAACCACATACCACAAGGTTTCAATTTTAGTAGCACCTAATGCCAAGCTGCCTTCACGCAAATTACGTGGAATACGCGCAAGACCTTCTTCAGTTGAAACAATAACAACTGGCACTGTTAATAACGCTAACGTTAACGATGCCCAAATTAAACCCGGTGTACCGAATGTAGGAGCAGGCAATGCTTCCGGGTAAAATAGTTGATCGATATTACCGCCCAGAAAATAAACAAAAAAACCTAAGCCAAATACGCCATAAACAATTGATGGAACACCAGCCAGATTATTAACGGCTATTCGAATAATTCGAATGACCGCACCCTGCTTTGCATATTCACGTAAATAGAGCGCTGCGATAACACCAAAAGGCGTTACCAGAATTGACATCAAAATAACCATCATCACCGTACCAAATATGGCAGGAAAAACACCACCTTCGGTATTCGCTTCACGCGGATCATCAAAAATGAAATTATAAAAATTTAAAATATAATGACCTAACTTACTGAGCGTACTTAGCTCATTAGGTTTAATGATTGAAACCATTAGCTTTAAAGGTATATTAACCACTTTACCAGAACTAATAGTGAAGTTTGCACTGTCTCTCGAAATTTCATTTCGTAAGATAGTCAGCTCTTTTATTAAGATATCATATTCATTATTAAACGCCTGTGCTTCGGCTTTAATTTTATTAAGGTTATCAGGCGTATCTTCTTTCTCTAACTCTAATTTACGTTTTTGAAGACGTAAACGTTCTAAGCCATAATTAATGGAGCCAATTTTATTTTTTTCTAAAACTTCAAGCTTTTCCCGTATTTCTAATACACGATGAAAACGAGTATTTAATTCATCCCAGGCATGCTCGCTACTAGCAACAACTTTTTCATTTTCTTGAACGTCATTTAGGTAACCATAAAAATTACCCCACTCTAAACGCTCTAACTTTATCAAGTTATCTGGTGCTGTTTGCTTTTGAATATTATGAGCATAGATCCATTGAAAATCGGCCGAAGCTTGATCACGGTTACCGCTTTTAATTAACCAGCGTTCAACTTTTTCTAAACCTGCAGGTTTATTTTTACCTTCAACTTCTTTATAAAGCTCATCGGGTACTTCAGCAGACTCTACAAATTCACCAATAACAACACGAGGATTACCATCACCTTCATCGTATTGCATGTTATACACATCAGCGATCCAAAAATGCCCCATGCCTCTGACCATAATCATGCCCAGAATACCAATAACCAGTAGTAAACTGATACTAACCGCACCAGCATTTAACCAGATCCAGGGCGTACCGCTTTTAAACCAGTTTTTAAAGTTATCTATCATTACAGACTACCGTATTGCTTACGCAAACGCTGACGGACAATTTCTGCTGCCGTATTGAAAATAAAGGTCACTACAAATAACACTAATGCAGCAAGGAATAATATTCGATAATGCGAACTATCTATCTCAGACTCTGGTAACTCCACAGCCACGTTAGCGGATAGCGTTCTCATACCTTCAAAAATACTGAAATCCATTACCGGTGTATTACCCGTTGCCATTAATACGATCATGGTTTCACCAACGGCTCGACCCACTCCAATCATTACTGCTGAGAAAATACCGGGGCTTGCAGTTAACAAAACAACACGTGTTAATGTTTGCCAAGGTGTTGCGCCTAAAGCTAATGAACCTTGTGTTAAATATCGAGGAACACTGAAGATGGCATCTTCTGTAATGGAAAAAATGGTAGGAATAACAGCCATACCCATAGCGATACCAACCACTAATGAGTTACGTTGGTCGTAACCAATACCAAATTCATTTTCCATCCATGATATTAAACTACCGCCAAAAAATAAGTGCTCAATGACAGGTCCCATAGCAATTGCAAACCAAACTAAGCCTGCAATTACCGGCATTAGTAACGCGGCCTGAAAACCATCGGGAATACGATAGTGAATTTGTTTAGGTAAACTCTGCCATAGAATGGCAAATAATAAAATTCCCGGCGGCAAGATTAGCAAGATACTAATAATACCGGTTAAATTACTTTCCACTACCGGAGCCAGCCACAGCCCCGCCAGGAAACCAAGAATTACGGTAGGCAATGCTTCCATAATTTCTATGCCCGGTTTAACCCAACTACGCATTCCTGCTGACATGAAATAAGCGGTATATATCGCTCCCATAATGGCAAGAGGTGCTGCGAAAAGCATGGCATAAAATGCAGCTTTAATCGTACCGAAAGCCAGAGGAACTAAACTAAATTTAGGCTCAAAGTCATTATCTGCGGATGAAGACTGCCAAATATAATCCGGCTCACTATAACCTTCGTAAACCACTTCATCCCACAATGCATTCCATGATAGCTCTGGATGTTCATTGACGATTTTTGTAATGCTAATTTGTTGTTGTTCATCTTCAACAATTAATACATTTGCTCTGGCAGATAATGCAAAATGTTTTACAGATGAATCAATAAGCTGGTGTTCTGCAATAACATTATCAGCCGTTGTATGATAAATAATTAACTTACCCGCACTGTCCAGTAACAGTACACCTTTACGCCTGTATTCCGTTTGAATTTTAATAATCTTATTATCATTCTTAAAACCACGGATTCGATTTAAGAAATAATTATTAGATTGGTCACGTTGTATTGACCATTGACTAAAATCACCGTGCTGGTCAGCTGATAATAAAGATGAACCACCTATCAATAACTTCAACTCTGAAAGTTCTTCATTAGGTGGCAATATTTTTGTCTGACTAACTAACTCAACCGCTTCAATATCTATAATATTAAAAACACTGACTTCACCCTGTTTATTAGCAAGGTATAACCAAAGGGCTTGCGCATCTAACAGCATGTAATCAACTGATGTTTGGCTTTCAACTTCAGTCACTGTTTCAGCGTCAGGTAGCTCATCACCCTCTTCCACTTCATAACGGTAAAGTTTGATAATGTGATCTTGCTGCATCACACTGACTGTTAACTTTTCTTCATCCAGTGTGGCTGAATAAGTTTTAATACTGTTGTCAAACGACAAAAAAGACTCTTCAAAGGGATATTCAATGCGAGGAGTTAGTACGCGCTCATCACCCTTAAAACTAACTCGGTATGACAATTTAATGAAAAATATTTGATCATCACCTAAACGTAATGCAAATATATTTTCAGTAAGCCCCACTAATTGAGCGTCAACGACCGCCTCATCACTGGGTAGCTCAAGATCAATGACCTTAAGTGTTTTACCGTTACTCTGTTCGAAGAATACAGCCTTAGCGTCATTCGTTAAACGCATCGCTAATTTGCCACTTTCTTCAGGTACGATGAGTATCGTATTACCCGATTCTAAGCTTGATGCTATATAACTGTCATTCGTATGAACTTCTGCTGAACTGAAGATTGGTAAAACAACCCACAGTAGATAGAAAAAGATCAGCACGATGGCCATGATGACACTCAAACCGCCAAAACCGATACCATAACGCGCTATGTTATCGATTAAACGGCGACGCTTCTGGTGCCAGAGATTAGATTTTTGGATACTTGTAGACATGGGAATAGTTTAGTGGAGTTTTATGACAGTATTATTACAACTGCAACAATAAAGGCCGCAAAAGCGACCTTCTTGTTACATCCCTGTCATATTTCACTTCCCGCCCTTGTAGAGACAGGTTGTGGAAGCAATTTAAGAGTCGATACTTTTAATCCAGTTTCTTTAATTCTTTTTGGAGTACTTTATTTGGTAATGGGATATAACCATCTTTAATAACAATTTTCTGACCTAGTTTAGACAAAACCAGTTTCAAGAATTGCTTTTCCAAAGGTCGTAATGATTTTTCAGGGTGCTTGTTAACATAAACATACAAAAAACGAGCTAATGGGTATGTTTTGTTAATGGCATTAGCAGGAGTGGCAGCAACATATGGCTTACCCGCTTTCTTAGCTAAAGGTACAGCACGAACACCCGATGTTTTATAGCCGATACCTGAGTAACCGATACCGTTTAAAGAAGAAGAAATTGATTGCACAACAGATGCAGAACCAGGCTGCTCATTTACTTTCTTTTTAAAGTCACCTTTGCAAAGGCCTTTTTTCTTGAAATAACCATAAGTGCCAGATACTGAGTTACGTCCATAAAGCTGAATTGAGCGCGATTTCCATGAACCTGTTAAATCCAAACCACCCCATTTTTTGATATCGCTATCTCCACCACATTTTCGAGTCGAAGAAAATATAGCGTCTACTTCTGGAATCGTCATACCTTTTATTGGGTTATCTTTATTCACGTAAACGGCTAACGCATCTATTGCTACACGAATAGCAACCGGCTTATAACCATTACGCTTTTCGAATGCTTCAATTTCTTTACTTTTCATCTTACGGCTCATTGGTCCAAGATTAGAAATACCATTAGCCAAAGCTGGTGGAGCAGTAGAAGAACCTGCTGCCTGAATTTGAATATTAACACTAGGGTACTGACGTTTAAATTCTTCAGCCCAAAAAGTCATTAAGTTAGCTAAAGTATCCGAACCGATACTTGATAAGTTACCTGATACACCACTTACTGCTTTGTAAGTTGGAACACCTGCATCAACTTTTAATTCTGCTTGTACACTACCTGTCCAGCAAACTAAGCCTGACATTAAAGCAATAACACCACGTGTTAATTTCATTTTTATTTCCTCGTTTAATATGGCTCTATTATTTAGAATTTGTATGACAATTTAATGACAAGTTTGTGATACTTATATGACATTACTTAGTGCTTTCTGTCGATTGAATACGCGATAGTGGAAACAGGCAACTGAAAGTACTGCCCTTTCCTATTTCGCTTTTAATTTCAAGAGTGGCATCATGGCGACGCAAAATTTGATTAACAATGGCCAAGCCTAATCCTGTTCCGCCTACCTCACGTGAGCGACCGGCATCAACACGATAAAAGCGTTCGGTTAACCTTGAAATATGTTGCACAGCAATACCTAAACCATGATCAGACACACTGATTCGATAACCATTTTTATCTAAAAAGGTTTCAATAACAATTTCACCACCATCTGGTGAATAACGAATAGCATTACTGATCAAATTGCTAATTGCGCTATAAATTTCTGATTCAATGGCTTTAACTTTAGTGATATTTTTATTTATCAGAGTTATTTTGTGTTTACCCTGACTTAATTGCTCACCATCTTTCTTCAACATCAGCAACATGACTTGCATATCTAACCACGGACATTCGGTAAGGCCTGTGGATACATTTAAATCAAGACGTGACAATAATAATAAATCGGCAACAATTTGATTCATGCGCTGCGTGGGCGCACTTATCTTAGACAGTTGCTGTTTAATTTCTTCAACACTTAAATCATCAACATCTTGTAATGTTTCGAGATAACCCATAATGACGGTTAATGGCGTACGTAATTCATGCGACACATTGGCAACAAATTCCTGCCGCATTACCTTTAAACGCTGTACTTGCGTAATATTTCTAATCAACAATAAACGCTGACCATCACCATAAGGCATTAGGCGACAATCCCATGACTGTTTTTCATCCCATGGTGAATTCATTTCAAAAGCTTCACCATCTTCTGATCGTTTTAAAAAATTAACAAAGGAAGGTAAACGAATAAGGTTACCAATATTATTGCCGATATCATTACTACTTAAGAATAATATTTGTTTTGCAGAAGGATTAAGCCAGAGAATATTATTCTCAGCGTCTAAAACAATTGCTGCATCCGGCATCATGCTTACCGAATCCTGGAATCGTCTTAACATATTACTGAGGTTTTTTTTACGGTTACGACTGCGTTTACGTTTGCGATATATACGGTATACCAGTTCTTCCCACATACCATTCACTTCGATATCTGAATCCAGGCTATGGCCTAACCATTTATAAACTTTACTGAACTGTTTGAATTGATGCGCGATGAATAAGATCAATGCGATAAATAGAAATAAATTTTGCGCCTCAAAGATCCAGCCTAGGAATAAAGCCGGGATAATATATTTAGATAAACGCCAAAATTCATAAAGCCAAGCATTCTTCATTATTAAGCCTGTGTATCTGCCACTTGTTCAGGTGTAAAACGATAACCTGCACCACGGACAGTTTGCACCCAGGTATCACAACCATAAGGTGTTAATAATTTTCGCAAGCGCAATATATGTACATCAACTGTTCTTTCTTCAACATAAACATTTCTGCCCCATACCCGGTCCAATAACTGTTCACGAGAATAAACGCGGTTTTGTTTTTTTAAGAAGAATTCAAGCAAACGGTATTCCGTTGGCCCTATTTCAACAGCTTCTCCATTTATATTTAATTGATGTTGACCTAAGTCTAAGGTCATTATGCCAGCCACTAAGGTTTCACTATCTTGTGAACCTGAGCGACGCAGTAGTGCTTTTATTCTGGCTAGTAATTCTTTAGGAGAAAAAGGTTTGGTTAAAAAATCATCGGCACCGCAATCAAAACCTTTTAACTTATCCGTTTCTTCTCCACGGGCAGTGAGCATAATGGCTGGCAAGTTTGCGGTTAATTCATCTTTGCGCAATCGGCGGATAAATTCAACACCAGAAATTCCAGGCAGCATCCAGTCAACTAAGAGTAAATCAGGCAAGCGGCCCTGTAACTTATCTAATGCCACTTCAGCTGTCTCAGCTTCCAGCACTTCGTAATCAGCCCGTTCCAATGAGAAACGCAGCATTTCACGAATTTCCGCTTCATCTTCTATGACCAATATTGTTGCCTTGCTCATACTTTTGTCCAATCACTATTCATTTTTGTATTAAACCGCTTAAATATGACAGTAATATGACAAACACTAAATTTCTTTATTAATTATCTGCCACGCCGGTTTATTTACTGCATTTTTAAAGTCATCGGCTACCCAATAACCGGCCACTGCAATCAATTTGTCATCACTATAGATTAGTGGAATTCTTGATCGTTGCCATGGTGGAATAGCCGATTCTTGCATTAATTTTTTCAAATCCATTGTATGGGCTCTACCAATTGGCTTAATACGTTCGCCGCCAGACCTAAAACGGATTGTTAATGGCTGAGCAATAACTTCTGATGACAAACCCGATGCCGCCTCCACTAATGACACTTCACTGTGTAGCTGAGGTAAAACTAATGGTTGAGATGCTTGCCAATCAATGCTCTGTTCGGTATCAAAAAACGATAAAGTTTTCATCGCATACAATTTACCTTGAAAACGTCTGACTTCAGTATCTGCCCAATTTACCATCGGCATTTTGTCATTTGCAGCCGTTACCATTGAGCCCAATATTTCTTTAAGTCGCTTTGCTGTCGGTGCATCTAACTGGCATTGCTGTAGCCAATAACGAACAATATTCCTTTGCCTTGCCGGGCTGAGTTCAAGCAAATGACTAATGCTGAGCGTATTGTCATCAATTAATTTTTCAGCATCTAACTCAGCTAAATCATTCATTAGCTCAGCGGCTTCTGCCTGCAAACCACTGACATTTGCCAATGTTTGATTGATAGATGGCCAGCGTTTTTTTAATAAAGGAAAGATGCTTTGGCGAAAGAAATTACGATCATAACGCTGATCGCTATTGGAAGGATCTTCTACCCACTGCAATTGATGTTGCGCGGCATAGGCTTCCAACTCAACTCGGTCGGTACCTAATAATGGCCGCATATGCCAACTACCAGCAAACGCTTTGGCTGCCGGCATAGCTGACAAACCAGCAGGCCCCGCTGTTCTTAACATTTGTAATAACAAGGTTTCAGATTGATCTTGTAAATGCTGCGCAGTTAACAAGATTTCTCCTGCTTGCATTTGCTCTGCCAGTGCCTGATATCGAGCCGTTCTAGCAGATGCTTCTAAACTCTCACCCTTATCAGGATGTGCATTAACACTAATGGATTGAAACGCTATACCTAATTGCTCACAAACATCAGCACAATGCCTGGCCCAGGGTTTTGAGGCCTCTTGCAAACCGTGTTCAATATAGATGGCTCTAACATTTAGCTGAGCACTGTGCATTAAATGCAACAGCACGTGAGAATCAAGTCCGCCACTAAATGCGACAATAAAGGAAAATGATTCGAGGGAGGGAAACGAAACCGGGTTAGTTGATTGCTCAACTAACCCGGTAAGGTGATCTTTAAACTGGATGGTATCAAGCATAACTAAGGATGCCTAAACGTAATGAAATTAACTGACTTCGTCAAAGACGCCAAAATTCATCAAACGCTGGTAGCGGTGTTCAAGCAACTTATCTAAACCCATTTGATCCAGGTTTTTCAAGCTATCATTCAATGCTTGTTTGATATTAGCCGCCATTTGGTCAACATCACGATACGCACTGCCTAAAGGCTCTTCAATAATGTGATCGACTAAATCTAGCTCTTTTAAACGATCAGAAGTAATGCCTAATGCTTCAGCAGCATCTTTCGCCTTATCAGCACTCTTCCATAAAATAGAAGCACAACCTTCTGGTGAAATAACGGAGTACGTGCTGTATTCCAGCATCATCACGTTATCACCTACACCAATAGCCAAAGCACCACCAGAACCACCTTCACCAATGACGGTGCAAATGATAGGTGTTTTTAAATCAGCCATTACAAATAAGTTTTTAGCAATGGCTTCCGACTGGCCACGCTCTTCAGCACCAACGCCCGGGTAAGCACCCGGTGTGTCGATAAAGGTAATTAAAGGCAGTTGAAAACGCTCTGCCATTTCCATCAAACGCTTGGCTTTACGATAGCCTTCTGGGCTAGGCATACCGAAGTTACGACGAATTTTTTCTTTAGTATCACGACCTTTTTGATGACCAATCACCATTACAGGGCGACCATCTAATCGAGCAACACCACCAACAATGGCTTTATCATCGGCATAAGCACGATCACCACGTAACTCCTGAAAGTCAGTGAAAATACGGTCAATATAGTCCAATGTATAAGGACGCTGAGGATGACGCGCTAATCTAGCGATATCCCACGGCTTTAATTTAGAGAAAATGCTTTCAGTCAGGCTGCGGCATTTATCTTGTAAGCGTGAAATTTCGTCACCGATATTCACTTCATTATCATCACCAACGAAGCGTAGTTCTTCAATTTTGGCTTCTAATTCGGCAACGGGCTGTTCAAAGTCGAGAAAATTTGGATTCATGCGGCAAATGTCGTTATATGTTGTTAATTATCATAAATTTATGCGCCGATCATATCATGTCAATAATACTGACGCACCGGTTATTTGAACTCTGGCAAGGACTTATCGTGGATATCTGCCAGCTCTCTTAACAATGCTGTGGCGTAGCTGCCTTTAACCAGTTCAAAGTTAATCACAAGGCTTTTATCATCTTCAAATTGCCATTGCATTTTAGCAGGCAGTAGCCTCATAGCACGGCGTTCTTGCTTCATACCCGCCTTTTCAAGACCCTCAGCAAACTGGGCATATTGATCTGCAATTTGCTGCTCCATTATTTCAATTGAGTCTGTTGCCATACTGGCGCCCTTACCCCACAGTGCAGCGGTGATATGTAGCTCTTTATTATGCAATCGACTTTCAATTTCGGCGGTAATCTCTTCGGCAAAACAGGCATGACTATCGGCTAACATCATCACATCGCCTGATTGTGCTTGGGCAAAGGTCTTATCCGATATTCGCTGAGAGACAATTTCATTAAAAATCCAGGAACGCATAGCAGAAAGGTAAATACCCCGCTTATGTGGTTTCATACGACGTAGTTTATTTTTCTCTAGCAGATCCAACGCTCGGCTCAAATTATTCATTTGATGACCAAAACGCTGTTGACCAAAATAATTAGGCACTCCATTTTCTGCTATTTCTTTTAAGCGCTGCTCCCAATCCGATTGATCACCTTTAATTTGGCGTAAGCGTATTTCAAAACGATTCCCTGATAATGCCCCTCTTTTCAATTTTCGATTATGTCGAATAACCTGATTAATATTAAATTCGTCACTTTCCAACTCTTCCCATGCGGGATCAGGCATACCCGGCAAATGCACGCTAAACCATTGCGTCGTCACTGCATGACGATCTTTTAAACCCGCATAACTGACCGCAACCGGTTTAACACCCGCGTGTTTTGCTAAAAGAGTCGCAATTGCATCTGTATTGGTATTTTTTTTAGTAATATGAAGCCAGCTGTGTTCGCCCTCACCACTCATTATTACAGGCATTATTTCGTCTACAATAAAATCTTCGTTGTCAGTTTTTAAATCTGCACTAAGATTATGTTGTGGATATAAGAAAGATAATTTATCGTATTGAAACATTGAACTCGCTAATCATTTAAATGGATATTTTCAAGAGTAAAAGATAGTCCCATGAAAAACAAACGAATAACAATACTTTTATTACTGAGTTCTTTCATTTTTGTTTCCTGTAGTGAAGATACTCCACAATTCACAACCCTACCCGACAATGCAACCATTCTCGCTTTTGGTGACAGTTTAACCGCTGGTAAAGGCGCTAACCGAAATGCCAGCTATCCAGCCATACTTCAACAGCTCAGCCACACCAAGGTCATTAATGCAGGTATTTCTGGTGAAGTGAGCGCCAATGGATTAAAGCGCCTGCCGGCATTATTGAAAAAACATCAGCCCGATTTAGTCATTATTTGTCACGGCGGTAACGATATATTGCGCCATTACAATTTATCTCGTACCAAAATAAATATTATAAAAATGATTGAACTGGCGAAGTCATACAATGCACAAGTCTTATTAGTAGCCGTACCAAAACCTAATTTATTACTGTCTCCTGCAGACTTATATTTCGAAGTAGCCAGGAAAACGAACACCATTCTGAATGCTGATACACTATCTGCAGTACTCAGAGACAGAAACTTAAAATCAGATACCTACCACCCCAATAAATCAGGTTACGCCTTAATAGCAAAACGAATATTTGCACAGCTTTCTAATTTAGGCGCTTTCTACAAAGCAGAAGAATCATGAATTTATACTTAAGACTATTAATCATAATTTTTATGGGCAAATGGCGTAAGCCCATGCAGCCTCTCGATACATCAATTTTAAACTTGCACGTTTTATTAAATGACCTGGATCTCAATTGGCACATGAATAACGGTCGCTTTTTAACCATTATGGACCTTGGAAGAATGGATTTATTAAAACGTACCGGAACGCTGGACATGGCCATAAAAAATAAATGGATGCCCATTGTTGGAAACGCAACAATTGACTTTAAACGGCCATTAAAGCTATGGCAAAAATATGAACTACATACTCGTATTAGTGGCTGGGATGATAAATGGATTTATCTGGAACAAACATTTTTCAGTCGAGACAAACTAATCGCTAAAGGACATATAAAGGGATTACTCAGAGGGAAAGACGGCAACATACCGCCGCAGTCGATAATGGAAACAATACAACCTGGCATTACCAGCCCAGAATAAAGTTTGTTGCATTGTTTCCTTTACCTAACACTTTATTTACTGACATTTAAGCAATTAAAGTTGCCCATTTTTTTCAACCGCAGTAACCCAGTAGATGCCCTGGTTTTTCACACCCTTCGTTGACTGGCGAATAATATCAATGACAGTATCGACGTCTTTATCTTCTAATAAAATATCAACTCTTATCCGCGGAATGTAACCAACAACTCTATCTCGATCCGTTAAAAACGGATCATTCTCAGCTTGTACACCATGACCTTCTGCTTTGCTAAATGTGAAACCTGATATCTGATCCATACTACGAAGCTGGTCAGATAAGTCCTGTTGTGCATTAGTGTGAATAATCATTATCAGATGTTTCATACTAAATCCTCTGCTTTAAGTGCATTTTTTCGTTCAGAATAAGATTCCATCCATGAATACAATGTTGGTAACAAAATCAAAGTTAATAAGGTTGAAGTAAACAAACCGCCAATAACAACAACAGCTAATGGCCTTTGCAACTCTGACCCTGGGCCTGTTGCAAATAATAAAGGCATGAGTCCTAAACTTGCTATTAAAGCGGTCATCAACACTGGCCTTAATCGGCGCTCTGCTCCTTCCTGAACTGCTTGCAATATGCTGTGACCACTTTCACGTAATTGATTAAAATAACTCACCATTACCACGCCATTAAGAACAGCCACACCAAATAAAGTGATAAAGCCAACTGATGCAGGTACCGACAAATATAAACCTGATAGATACAAGCTAACAACACCACCAATCATTGCAAAAGGTATATTAAGAATAATTAACCCTGCCTGACTCAATGAACGAAATGTAACAAACAACATAACGAAAATTAATGCGATTGCGATAGGTACTACTAAACTCAATCGTTCAGCAGCACGTTGTTGGTTTTCAAACTGACCACCAAAAGTAATGTAATAACCCGATGGAAAATCAATTTCACTTTCTATTAATTGCCTAACATCGTTTACAAAACTAACAACATCACGACCTTCAACATTCGCTTGAATTACAACTTGTCGTTTTGCAGATTCACGCGCTATCTCAACAGGACCATCCACTTCAGTAATATCCGCCAGACGAGATAATGAAATTTTTGCGCCTCGTGGAGTTTCTACTAATAAGTTTTTAATATCTTCTGTTGATGTTCGCGCAGCATGTGGATAACGTAACAACACACCAGTCCGTCGATTACCTTCAATCACTTCGGTACTTACCTGCCCGGCTACAGCAGTTTCAATTAACTGATTAATGTCTTCAACATTAACACCATAACGAGCAATTTCTTGTTGGCGAATATCGATTTGCAAATACGTCTGTCCTGATAATCGGCCTCGAAATACATCTATTGCACCAGTGGTTGAATTAACCACATCCTCAATTTTTGCCGACAGCATTTCAAGCATTTTCAGATCATCACCATAAAGTTTGATGGCCATCGCAGCTCTGACACCTGTTAACATTTCTGAAACTCTCATATCAATCGGCTGAGTAAAAGCTATATCAAGCCCTTCAAAACGGTCTAATTTTTGGCGTAAGGTTTCTAAAAACGTAGCCTGATCCATATCCCATTCATTACGAGGTTTTGTAATAATAAAATTATCCGTTTGGTACAGCCCCATAGGGTCCATTCTTAATTCGTCGGCACCTGTACGAGAAACAACACTGATGACTTCTGGAATTTCCATAAATGCTTTATGAATTGGCGCATCCATTTCAAGTGAATGAGTCAGAGAAACATCAGATGATTTTTCTACAATAATGACGGTTGAACCTTCATCCATCACAGGCATAAATTCTTTACCAATGTGCGGAAACAAACTGACGGCTCCAATTAATGCCAACACGGCCAAACTAACGGCTGTCATTCTGGAACGTAATGCCCAGTTCACCACGGGACGATAGATATTTTTTAACGTTGAAAGTAACCAGCCATCTTTTTCATGTCCGCCTTTCATTAATAAACTGGCAACCACAGGAATAACCGTTAATGACAAGATTAAAGATCCTATCAGTGCAAAGGAAATGGTGACCGCCAGCGGGCCAAACATTTTTCCTTCTAAGCCCGTTAAACTAAATATTGGTAAAAAGACAACAATAATAATTAATACGCCACTAATAACAGGTGTCGCAACTTCTAATACCGCGCGATAAACCAAATGAACGCGGCTGACACCTTTTGATGCCTTACTTAATTGCGTATGAATATTTTCAACAACCACAACCGCCGCATCAACTAAAATTCCAACGGCAATTGCCAAGCCACCCAAAGACATTAAGTTGGCAGACACTCCGGTTAATCGCATCATAATGAATGTAAACAGTACGGATAACGGTAAAACAATAGCAACAGTTAATGCGGCTCGTAAATTACCCAACATGATAATTAAAACTAACAACACTAAAACAACCGCTTCAGCAAGAGCCTTTTCAACCGTCCAAACAGCAGCATTCACTAAATCACTTCTGTCATAAAAAGGAATTATTTCAATACCTTTTGGTAAGGTCGGTATAAGTTTCTCCAGTTCTTTTTTAACACCTTCAACAGTTGAACGACTATTTGCTCCTTTTCTTAACAACACTAACCCTGTTACAACTTCACCTTCTCCATCGGCAGTAACGGCTCCATAACGAGTTAAAGAACCCATTTGCACTGTCGCTACCTGAGACATTAGTAATGGAGAACCATTACGGGTTGCAACTGTAATATTTATAATATCATTTTCATTGCGTAATAAACCCAGTGTTCGTACTACCAACATTGAGGCACCACGCTCAATTCGGTCTCCA
>JAUVDT010000062.1 GCA_030595185.1 Gammaproteobacteria bacterium | reverse complement strand
GCAAAAAAGTCAAAAGACTTTAGGTTTATTTATACAAAATAAAGAGTTTGTCATTCCGGTGGTGTTTTAACCGGAATCCAGAAGCTTAAAAACTAAAGGCGCTAGATTCCGGCTAAAAGCACGCCGGAATGACGACGTTTTTTATTATAAAAAAGGTTTTGACTTTTTTGCGTGTATTCGCGTTTATTTGCGGTAAAAACAAAGCCTTTCAATGTCCGCTTCGTACTCCATGCAAACAAGCATTCTGATTAAGAAACGATAAGAGATCGCCCTTCTTCGTAGTGTGTTTTGGCTTGTTCTAGCATTTTATCTAACGAATCTATTGGGATCTCCAGCCTTTCAAATAGGGCTGGATCTATTTCCGCATCTTCTGCTAAACCGGGATCACGGTCGATGTGGTGATGGTGTATTTCATGCGCCAGATTGACGATCATCGCTGACTTCTGATGCTCTTCTGGTGCGTTTTCAGGCTGTAAATGATAGCGCACTGAATCAACCAACACGGCCGGCAAATCCCATGCTTTTAACAGAGCACCACCCACTTCGGCATGATCAAAACCTAACACTTCTTCTTCAAGATCACGAATCCAGATACCTTGCGTTCTAGAGCGCATAATTATATCGGCCGCTTCATGCGGTAATTGCTGATAAATCAGTAACGAGCCGATATCATGTAATAAACCACTAATAAACAAGCGTTCGATATCACGCTCTCTGGCATAAGATGCCAGGATACGTGTCATCACACCTATCGATAAACTACGACGCCAATAAATAGGCATGCTAACTAACTCATTGGGCATGTCGCTAAATGTTTTTAACGCGTGTGCGGTCAGTACTAAATGACGCAGCTCTCTGTGGCCGATAATAGCGATAGCACGAAAAACCGTATCGATGCGGGAGCGAAAACCATAAAAAGGGGAGTTAACCAGTTTTAACAGGTGCGCTGTTAATGCCGGATCTTCATTTACTATACGGCCAATTTTTGCAGCATTTGAACCGGGATCGTCAATAGCCTGATTAATACGAATAACGACAGCAGGCAAAGACCCCAAATCGCCACTCCGCTCAATCAGTTGTTCAATAGTAATCAAAACACCCCATCCCCTAAAATTATCATTTTATATTTAGGTTAAAGCATAGCAGAGAAAATTCACCAACACTTGTTGATATTTTCCAAGATAATGCTCCAAAGCCTAAACAGACACACACACAAAACCGGATCAAATCCGGCTTTTTTCCACTTTTTTAACTATTATCTTCGCTAATTTTACTGGCTATTGGCCCACTTTGATCTTTATATTTGGCATCTTTTCGTTGCCTATAAGGCCTGTCCGCTGGTGTTGTCATCGATTCAAAACTGATGGCACCAATCGCCATACCCGCACGTAAAGCCAATGGCAATTTACCGGCATTATAAAATTCCAACACGATATTACCGCTCCAGCCGGGGTCGATGCGATGCGCTGTCACGTGTACCAATAAACCCAATCTGGCAAGGCTTGAACGACCATCTAACCAACCAACAATATCATCTGGCAAAGTAACCGATTCCAACGTAACGCCTAAAGCCAATTCACCGGGGTGCAGAAAAAAAGCCTCATCGTCACCAATAGTCACCTCGTCACTCATGATTTTGTCGACCGCTTTATTCATTTCTTCGCGCGAGCCGCTTAAGTCGATATAGGGCGTGGTGTGAGAGCTAAAGACCCGAAAACGGTTACCTAAACGCAAGTCAGCCGTAACACCTGTGATGCTTTCATCGGATGGCCTTGGATCAATTGAGATATTGCCGCTATTAAGCGCTTCAATAATACTTTTATCGCTAAGTCTCATAACTTTCTACTTTTATCTTTTTTAAATTTTGGCTCACTACAAAGCAACGGCATTCTAGCATGAGCCAGTGGATAAATACCTTTTCCAAGAAACACAAATGAGAATCATTTGCATTTAAGGCTTCATTAATATACTATTTGCGCAGGAAGTTAATGAGAATCATTACCATTAAGAAGTGTTTTTAAATTTACCGGTACCTTTTACTATGAAATCCATTATTACAGTGACACCAGCTCAGCTTTTAATCATCACGCTGTTTTCGTTAACTGGCATGTCGTGCGGCTCACAAGATGCTGTGTCGGTAAAAAAAGAATCCTCACTAACAGCAAGCCAGCAACTGGGTAAAGACCTCTTCTTTGATGCGCGCCTATCTTCACCAGCCGGCCAGTCCTGTGCCTCTTGCCATAGCCCTAAACACGGTTTTAGCCAACCTAATCAAAAACTAGCGACTGCCGAAGGCGCAGTGAAAGGACTATTTGGTAATCGTAATGTACCTTCTATTGCCTATATCGGATTTACACCTAAATTCCATAAAGAAACTGAAGACGGTGAATCACTTTATGTCGGCGGCTTCTTTTTAGATGGGCGAGAATCAACACTGGAAGACCAGGCAACTAAACCGATGTTAAACCCAGTTGAAATGGGCATTGCTAACGAGCAGGCATTAGTAAACAAAATTAAAGAATCAGGTTATGAAAAATCATTTGATAGTATTTATGGGGACGGATCATTTAACAATACAGATAAAGCAATCCAGATTATTTCGCGTGCTATTGCAGACTACCAACGCAGTAACGAGTTGTCTCCATTCAACTCAAAGTACGATGCCTATCTAACAGGCAAAGTGCAACTCAGCAAACAAGAATTAAACGGGCTTAAACTATTTGAAGCAGAAGACAAAGGTAATTGTGCAGCCTGTCACCCAAGTAAACTGGATAAAGCAACTGGCTTCCCACCACTGTTCACCGACTACACTTATGACAACATCGGTATTTCATCAAATAAAAACAATCCCTTTTTAAATAACCCGGCAAAGTATAATGCTCAGGGTAAAGGCTACAAAGACAAGGGTTTAGGCGAGGCATTAAAAGATAGTAATGAAGACGGTAAGTTCAAAGTTCCAACATTAAGAAACATTGCTCTTACTGCGCCATATATGCATAACGGTGTATTAGGCACACTAAAAGAAGTGGTCGATTTTTACAATACCCGCGATACGGATTCAAAATGGGGTAATGCAGAGATACGTAAGAATGTTAACAAAGATGAGTTAGGTGATCTCAAATTATCTGATAATGACGTTGATGATATTGTCGCATTTCTTAAAACATTAAGTGATGCTTACCAAATCAAAAACACGAAATAGTTTTATCAAAAAATTCAAATTCACGACCTCGATCACATATTTAATGATATGTGGTCTGCAATAAATGCTTCAAAATCTTTAGAGATATTCATGAACACCAACCCAATACTTTTGGTTATTATTTTATTTACGTCTTTATCAACATCACCTTTAATTGCAAATGCTTTCGATTCTGAAAGTCTGATTAGAAACACAGAAATCACAGGCTACGTTGAATTCGAAGCCACTTCTTCAGATGATTATGCCGGCGTTAATTCTAATGATATTGCACTAGCGACAATAGAGTTATCTATCAGGTCAGAATTTACTAAAAGAATATCGTCTAATTTTTTATTATTACGCGAAGACGACACTTCTGCAGAAGTTGATGAAGCATTTGTCAGTGTCAGAATAAAAAATCCCATTACACTAACGATTGGCCGCCTATACCTTCCTTTTGGTAATTATGAAACCAATATGATTTCAGATAGTTTACCTCTGGAACTGAGTGAAGCCCGAGATACGGCGATTCAACTTGAATATGAACAAGATGCGATCAAAGCATCATTTTATTTGTTTGATGGCGACGTACTAGAAAACAATACCAGCAGCACAATAGACAACATGGGTTTTAATGTCGCTTATTATACAAAGCCATTCACCATTGGTTTAAGTTATATCAATAATTTAAACGACAGCAACTTAATAACTGATTCGATTAGCCCTAGCCAGTCGGTTGTTTCTTACACTCCGGGTTTATCTGTTTACGCGACAACTACATTTGATAAAGTATCGGTATTTTTTGAGTATATTTCAGCACTCGATGAATTTAATACAGCAGACCTGTCATTTAGAAGCAGTGAGGCAAAATTAACTGCAACTAATTTAGAAGTTGGCTACAATATCGATAACTCTATATTTGCAGCAGCTATTCAATCATCGACTAAAGCTGTTAATTTAGGCTTACCTAAAACACGCTTACTACTTTCGTATACTGTAAAAATGCAACAAGAGAGATCAATAACAAATGATTACTCGCTAGCATTTGAACTTGCATCGAATACTGATTATTCTGTCGCTGATGGTGGCACAGGAAATAAAGCGCCTACACTAACTATTCAGCTAGGCATTACTTTCTAATTTATATAAAAGAGTCGAATAAAATGAACTTATTTAAAAAAACACTTTTAATCTGTACTTTATTAACGGCAACAAACACTTATGCAGACAGTTATATTGACTGGAGAAAAACGGGCACTGATCAGGAAAAACAAAACAATCTGGTTAAAGCATTGCCCGGAACATCAACACACATGTTACAAGTTGGTGAGCGTTACCGACACCTGTACTGGGCAGGTAAGTTAGAAAAATGGCAATTTGCTGAGTATCAGGTTGAAGAAATTCAGGATTTATTAAAAACCGTTGGTATTACACGACCTAAAAGAAAAGCTACCGCTGATATTTTTTTAGACAAAGCATTTTATCTATTCCCATCAGCGATTAAAAATAAAAACCAGCAACAATTTCTAAAAGCTTTTCAACATATGCGTTCTGAATGTTTAAGTTGCCACGCAGCTAACAAGCATAGTTTTATTACACTACCCAGCAAGCCAAAAAGATCAAATAGCTTAGTATTAGAATAATTTAAAAAAACATACAAAAACAAAAAAGGGGCCAAGGCCCCTTTTTTGTTTTCCAAATTATTTGAAGCAGAATTTAAGTATTCTGAATCACAATATTCGGAAATGATGCTTTAAACTCTTTACCTTGCAGCGCAATTTTTGCAGCTGTACGGCGTGCAATTTCACGATAGATCATGCTGACTTGTGACTCAGGGTCAATAGCAACGTCTGGCTTACCATCATCAACATTCTGACGAATGTTAATGTCTAATGGCAATGCACCTAAGAAGTCTACATCGTAGTCTTCAGACATTTTCGCGCCACCACCCGTACCAAAGATGTGCTCTGCATGGCCGCATTCAGAACAAATATGAATACTCATATTTTCAACGATACCTAATACAGGTACTTCAACCTTCTCAAACATTTTTAGACCTTTACGAGCATCTAACAAAGCAATGTCTTGTGGAGTTGTTACGATAACAGCGCCAGTCAAAGGTACTTTTTGTGCCAATGTTAATTGGATGTCACCAGTGCCTGGCGGTAAATCGATGATTAGGTAATCAAGATCTTGCCACTGTGTATCAGTCAATAACTGTTCCAATGCCTGTGTAACCATTGGGCCACGCCAGATCATTGGTGTTTCGTCATCAATCATAAAACCGATCGACATAGACTGAATACCATGACCTACAATTGGCTCTAATGATTTACCATCAGCAGATTCTGGTTTGCCATCACTAACACCCAACATACGAGGAATACTTGGGCCGTATATATCGGCATCTAAGATACCAACTGTTGCGCCTTCCGCTTGAAGAGCCAATGCCAAGTTAACCGTAGTTGTTGATTTACCAACACCACCTTTACCTGAAGCAACAGCGATTATGTTCTTAATGCCTTGTAATGGCTTTAAGCTGCCCTGTACAGAGTGGCTAGCAACTTCGAAGCTCACATCAACATCAGCAGAAGAAATACCATCAACCGCTTCAACCATTTTAGTGATTTCAGCCGCTACTGCAGCAATGTGACCTGCAGCAGGATAACCCAGTACAATTTTCACACTGGCTTTATCGCCATCAACAGCGATGTCTTTAACTGCCATTGCAGTAACCAAATCTTTTCCAAGATATGGGTCAATATAATCTTTAATTGCAGTTTCAACTGCTGCCTGAGTAGCACTCATGGAACCTACCTCAATTCTGATACAGGAATGGATTTGGCGCGTATTGTACACCACACGCCTCACTTATTAACCTTACTCACTATATTAATTAATGCTAATACCTTTAAAATCATCAATTTAGCAAATTCATATGCTATCCGGACTAGCCGAAAACAGCCGAAAATGCTACCTTATGCGGCTCTCAACCTAATCGAGTCAAGTATTACATGGCCAGCCAAATAGCCGAAGATCGTACAGCAAAACGTCGTATTTTAGTCACCAGCGCATTACCTTATGCCAACGGCCCTATTCATTTGGGACATCTGGTGGAATACATCCAGACTGATATCTGGGTACGATTTCAAAAAATGCAAGGCCATGAATGTTATTACGTCTGTGCAGATGATGCCCACGGTACCCCTATTATGCTCCGTGCCAAGCAAGAAGGCATTGAGCCACAGCAATTAATTGACAGAATCAGCAAAGAGCATCAGGCAGATTTCAGCGAGTTCTTAATCGATTTCGACAATTACCACAGCACACACTCTGATGAGAACAAAGAACTGTCCAGCAGCATCTACACGGCTTTAAGAGATGCTGGCCATATCAACATGCGTTCAATTCATCAGGCATACGACCCGGTTGAAAATATGTTTTTACCGGATCGTTTTGTAAAAGGTACTTGCCCTAAATGTGGCACCGATGATCAATACGGTGACAACTGCGAATCGTGTGGCACAACTTACGATGCCACTGAATTAAAAAATGCGGTTTCTGTTATTTCTGGTGCCACACCAATCGAAAAAGCATCTGACCATTATTTCTTTAAACTGGCTGACTTTACCGAAATGCTAGAGAACTGGTTAAAAGCAGGTCATTTACAAGAAGAAACAGCAAATAAAGTTAAAGAGTGGATGCAAGATGAATTACGCGAATGGGATATTTCACGTGATGCTCCATACTGGGGTTTTGAAATCCCCGATGCACCCGGCAAATATTTTTATGTCTGGTTAGATGCACCGATTGGTTACATGGCCAGTTTCAAAAACCTTTGCGACAAAACAGACCTCAACTTTGATGATTTCTGGAAAGATGACAGCAAAACCGAGCTTTACCATTTCATCGGTAAAGACATTGTTCGTTTTCACGCCTTGTTCTGGCCTGCTGTTTTAACTGGCGCCGGTTATCGCACGCCTAACAATATTTTTGTCCACGGCTTCCTTACCGTTGACGGCAAAAAAATGTCTAAGTCACGCGGCACCTTTATTATGGCGCGTACTTATTTAGAACAGTTACAACCAGAATACTTGCGTTATTATTTTGCAGCAAAACTGTCTAATGGGGTTGATGACATTGACCTAAACCTTGAAGACTTCATGCAACGTGTGAACTCAGACATCGTTGGTAAAGTGGTTAACATCGCCAGCCGTTGTGCGGGCTTTATTAAAAAGAAGTTTGATGGAAAGTTAAGCAGCGATTTACCAGCACCAGAATTATTTAAAGAGCTAACGGACGCTAGCGGTACTATCGCAGAATTATTTGAGTCTCGTAAGTACAACCAGGCGATACGTGAAATCATGGCACTGGCTGATAAAGCCAACCAGTACATCGATGACGAAGCACCGTGGGTTAAAATTAAAAACGAAGACACCGCTGGTGAAGTACAGGGCATTTGTACTCAGGGCATTAACATGTTCCGCGTACTGGTTGCTTATTTGAAACCAGTTATGCCTGCACTGGCCGAAGGTTCAGAAGCATTTTTGAATAGCGATGCTATTAATTGGAGCGATATCCAAACGCCATTACTGGATCATGAAATCAATAAATTCAAGCCATTAATGACACGTATCGAAAAAGATAAAATTGACGCTATTGTTGAAGCGACAAAACAACACATCATTGATGCTCAGTCTGCAAATAAAGCAACAACAGGCCCGCTTGCCGACGACCCAATTGCTGATGAAATTGAATTTGATGATTTTGCAAAAATAGATCTACGCATTGCAAAAATAGTTAAAGCTGAACACGTTAAAGGCGCAGATAAGCTATTACAGTTAACTTTAGATCTTGGTGGTGAGACGCGTAATGTTTTTGCTGGTATTAAATCGGCTTACGCACCAGAAGACTTAGAAGGTAAATTAACAGTGATGGTAGCAAACCTAAAACCTCGCAAGATGCGCTTTGGTATGAGCGAAGGCATGGTATTAGCGGCAGGCCCTGGCGGTAAGGACTTATGGATACTGAATCCAGACGATGGCGCTCAGCCGGGTATGAAAGTTAAGTAATAGGTTTGTTTTTTACCGCAAATAAACGCTAATTAACGCAAAAAGAATTATATTGTTTAATATAACTTTTAATCTGCATTATTTCGCTTTATATCCTTACATACAATATAAAAATAGTTTTTGATTTTATTTGCGTGTATTCACGTTTATTTGCGGTAAAAAAATTAAATAATCTCAACACGATTCCGGCCTAAATTTTTGGCTTGATACAACGCTTTATCTGCCCGCTTTTGAATAGTATCTAAAGTATCCTCTCCTGATTCAAAATGAGAAATACCAATACTGGTTGTCACTTCGACCAAATTATTGTCATATTGATAAGATGACTCTTGTACCCGACTACGAATTTTTTCTGCGACAGCAGCCGCATCGTCTACCGTTGTTTCAAATAACACAATTGCAAACTCTTCACCACCGACACGACCTAGCAAGTCACTCTTACGTAAGCATTTACCTACTACATCGGTAAACTTAATCAGCATAATATCGCCAACCTGATGACCATGCTGATCATTTACTTTTTTAAAGAAATCCAAATCTAAATATAAAAGGGATAATGGTTTTTCTGTTCGTTCGGCTGCTTCTAAATACTTAGCCGCCATTTCATTAAACATGCGTTTATTCATAACACCGGTTAAACCATCAACTGTTGCCAGCACTTCAAGTTCACGGTTTTTATTTAGCAGTATGGTTTCAAATTCAGCAATTTTACGAACATGGACACTGGCCAGCACACTTGATATCAACAAACCAATTAAAGATCCCTGCAACGTTACTTGCGAAAAACCTAATTCAAACACCATGAAGCACAGAACAATTATTGCGATTGAAACTAAAGTCGTAATGACACCCGCTCGGTTACCAATGACGGTATAAGCTAGAAATACGGCGATATAAAACCAGATGATCCTAAACTGATCTTCGACAACAAAAATCAAAGCGGAAGTAAATGTAATGAGAGAGACAAGAATGAGTGATTCTGAAACTTTCTTAAAGTTTTGCTTATTTTGACGTAACCAGATTAAAAGACCAAATGATGATAAGGAATAAAGGTAATTAACTTTAGAATGAAAGTCACCGGTATTATGCAAACCCAAATCGTGCAACAAGCCAACAAGAAAGGCAAATGAAATAGCGACCAGTAAACAAGTATTTAAAAGGCGAAATCTAAATTTGAGCAATAACTCAGTGCTCTCAAACTCAAACCCGCTATTTAATATCCCCTTCAAAAGCCCCAATCTCCTTTATACGTTAATTATCTGCCGTGCATAATACACCTTTGTTCGGAGTATAGATCAACTTCAGACAACTGGCGGCAGCCTGCTCTGAATTTAGTCATTAACCCTTACCGCTAACACATCACAATTAGCACCATGCAATACTGCATTTGCTGTAGATCCCAGCAGCAAAGCCAGCCCGTGCCGACCATGGCTACCGACTACCAATAAATTGACCGACAATTCATCAATCTTTTTAAAGATTTCATTTTTCACTGATCCTACTTCGAGATAGCAATCTGCATCATCAATCGAATATTTTTTAGCAAGATTCTGTAATTGCTTTGACGCCGTTTTTTTCAATAGCTCATCAAGGTTGATATCAACCAACATGGTTTGATCTAAAAAGTCGACAGGAGCGGGTTCAATGACATGAACAAACGAAAGTTTTGCCCCATCAGTCTGGGCTATCTTCTGAGCTCGCTCAATAACACTCCCAATAGATTCTGTGAAATCGACCGCAACCAGTAAATGCTTATAAGTATTCATGTTATATCTCCTTTGTTAAGTTCTCTATAGATAATATTCTGATACACTTACATTATATTTAAATGACAAATATCAATGATATGACTGAATTTGCACTGATTTTGCTAAGTACCATACTGGTCAACAACTTTGTCTTGGTCAAGTTTCTCGGTTTATGCCCGTTTATGGGGGTTTCGCGTAAGTTAGAAACCGCTATCGGCATGGGTATGGCGACAGCATTCGTACTGACTTTATCATCGGTTTGCAGTTACCTCGTTAACGAATACTTATTAATACCTTTCGGTCTTGAATACCTAAGAACCATTATGTTTATTCTGGTTATTGCCGTTGTCGTGCAATTTACTGAAATGGTCGTGCATAAAACCAGCCCTGTTTTATACAATGTACTCGGTATTTTCCTGCCTTTAATAACAACTAACTGCGCGGTACTCGGTGTCGCTTTATTAAACGTACAAGAACAACACGGTTTCTTACAATCGGCTTTTTATGGTTTCGGTGCTTCCGTTGGCTTTACGCTGGTTTTGGTTTTATTTGCCGCGATGAGAGAACGACTTGAGGTAGCAGATGTACCCGTCATTTTTAAAGGCAATGCAATTGCACTCATCACCGCCGGAATAATGTCACTGGCATTCATGGGCTTTGCCGGTCTCATTAAATTATAACTATGATTACTGCTCTCATTATCTTAGCCATTTTGGCTGGCGTTTTTGGTCTAATTTTAGGCTATTCAGCCATTCGCTTTAAAGTCGAAGGCGATCCTATCGTCGACCAAATTGACGCCTTATTACCACAAACACAATGTGGACAATGCACCTACCCTGGCTGCCGCCCGTACGCGACAGCAATTGCTAATGGTGAAGCTCCCATCAATCAATGTCCTCCTGGTGGTGAAACAACGATTCTTCAATTAGCCGATTTATTAGGCGTTGAGCCGTTAGAACTTAATCCAGAAAATGGTGAAGAGGCTATTACTACCGTTGCAGTGATTGACGAAGAAAATTGCATCGGTTGTACCTTGTGTATTCAGGCTTGCCCGGTAGATGCCATCTTAGGTGCAGCAAAACAAATGCATACCATTATTGCTGACGAATGCACTGGTTGTGATTTATGTCTGCCACCTTGCCCGGTTGATTGCATTGAGATGGTGCCAATTAAAACTGAAACCACTAACTGGAAATGGTCACTTCCAGATAGTACTCATACAGCACCGAAGGCCTAAACCACATGCAAGCACTTTCAAAATTTAACGGTGGTTTAAAACTCGATGGCCACAAAAAAATATCCACGACCACAACCATTAAAAAAGCGCTGCTGCCTGAGCTTCTTATTATCCCTGTGCAACAGCATATTGGTCACGCACCCGACATTTTAGTAAAAGTGGGTGATCAGGTTTTAAAAGGCCAGTGCATTGCAAAAGCCTCAGAGAATATCAGCGCAAGCATCCATGCCTCTAGCTCTGGTGAAATAACAGCCATAGATGAACAGGCAGTTGCTCATCCATCAGGTATTAAAGCCACTTGTATTTCTTTACAAACAGATGGCAAAGATGAATGGCGACCTCGCAACCCTATTAAAGAAAGTTATTTACAAAAAAATTGCCACGATATTCTCGACATCATCGAAGAGGCTGGCATCGTTGGGCTAGGCGGCGCAACATTCCCTACCGCAGCGAAATTACAAACCTGCGATCAAAAAAATATTAATACACTCATTATTAATGGCGCAGAATGCGAACCCTATATAACCTGTGACGATGTATTGATGCGCGAGCGCAGCGAACACATTATTCTGGGCGTGCAAATACTGCAGCATATTTTATCGGTAGAAAACACCATCATTGCGATTGAAGATAATAAAGCCGAAGCTATTTCGAGTTTGCAGCAAGCGGTCAACAAACTCTCAGCAAAAAACATTCACGTCACCAGTATTCCAACGCTTTACCCTACCGGTGGTGAAAAACAGTTAATTAAAGTTATTACTGATAAAGAAGTACCCGCAAAAGGTCGCCCTGCCGATATCGGTATTCTTTGTCAAAACGTAGCGACGGCTTACAGCATTTATCAAGCGGTATATTTAGATGAACCCATCATTTCTCGTATAGTGACTGTTACTGGTAATGCAATTAATCAGGCCGGTAATTTTGAAACACTTATTGGTACACCCATGAGTGAATTAATTGATCAAGCCGGTGGTTATAAAGACAATGTTACCAGTCTCGTGATGGGTGGACCAATGATGGGCTTTGCATTACCTGGCGATGAACTACCTATCACTAAAGCATGCAACTGTTTGC
>JAUVDT010000105.1 GCA_030595185.1 Gammaproteobacteria bacterium | reverse complement strand
TATGACTTGCCTCCAGAAGAAGAAGCACTGATCCCACAAGTAGCAACTTCATTTGACCAGGCGTTAGATGCACTGGATAAAGACCGTGACTTCTTGAAAGCTGGCGGTGTATTCAATGACGAAATGATCGATTCATTCATCGCTCTTAAAATGGAAGAAGTCCAGCGTTTACGCATGACAACTAACCCATGTGAATTTGATATGTACTACAGCGTTTAATCACTAGTACTTATTAGCTTCAAAAAAGCCCCGCATTTGCGGGGCTTTTTTATGCCTGTACTAAAAGATACAGGCTTAGACTTAACTTAATAGATGGCTATAAATAGTACTTAGCTGACAGTCAAAAGATTATTTTTTTACCGCAAATAAACGCTATTGAAGGGCCTGCCCCACGAAGTGCTTTGGGTACGCAAAAAAGTCAAAAGACATTAGGTTGATTTATATAAAGCAAAGGAAATGTCATTCCGGTGGTGTTTTAACCGGAATCCAGTGGTTTAAAAGCAAAAGCCTCTGGATTCCCGCTAAAAGCACGCGGGAATGACGATGCTCTCTATTCGGTTAATCGTGCTCGGGGTCAGACCTTGTTTCCCAAAGCTCTGACCCCTGTTGGAACCACGCAGGGGACAGAGCGCAAAAAGCAGCGGTCTGTCCCCGATGGAGATGTAACGTAACAGCGAAATGAAATCAGCCACAAAGCAATTCATTGACCGGCCGCTTCAGGTGGTTTGCGACATTCGATTCAATAATCATATCTAAAGACCTTATTTTTCTGCAAACTTCCTTTTCCCTCTCTTTATCGCTATGCTTAAAACACACAATCATGAAAGAGTCGCTATGCGCCTATTTATACTTTTATTAATTCTTGTGACGGGTAACCTGTCTGCCGAAATATTTAAAACCCTCAACCCTGACGGTAGCACTAGCTATAGCGACATTGAAACACCCGGTAGTGAAATCATTATTCCGCCAAAGCTAACAACGGCACCTTCTGTTAAAGTCACTAAGAAGATAACCCCCAAAATAGACGAGAGTGAAAAATCAAAACCTTATACCAGTCTCTCAATTACTTCACCTAAAGATCAAGCCATTATTTTTGATAACAATGGCAACGTAAATATAACACTCGTTGTTGAACCCGCTTTACAAAAAAAATTCTCTCATAGCCTCTCTATTCTGCACAATGACAAATCAATTGAAGTAGACCAAGCAACGCTTTCAGTCCAGATAAAAGACATTGATAGAGGCGCTCATACATTTACCGCCCAAATTCTTGATGAAAATAAAGAAACACTGAAAACCAGCGAGAGTATCACCGTGCATCTCAAACGACATTCAAAACTTCATAATAAACCCGCTAGACCATAAACAAGCAGCCCCGCCCCCACTCTCGATTCCACTCTCAAGCCACATGCACTATAATGGTGCGAGTATATGCCGAGCGCGCCTTAACCCCATAGCAATCAATAGCTAAAGCATTGATAACACACTGCTTTATCTAATATTAGACTTGGTTCACTTTTTGCTTATAGATTCTATGAAAGCTCACAATGATAAAAGAGATATAAATGTCACCCTCTTCCAGGCCCGATAAATCGATACAAGACTTAATCATCGACAATATCAGCACGGCCGTATTACTGGTAGATAGCAAGCTCGATATTCTGCACCTCAATGCTGCGGGAGAAATGATGCTGGATATTAGTAGCAAACGTGCATTAGGCCAGAATTTACGCCAGATTATTAAAGTCGATGACAGCTTCTTCACGCGCCTGGATAAAACCTATAAAAATAATCATCCCTATAGCGAGCATGAATTACCCATTAGTTTATTCAACGGCAAAGAACTCACTATCGATTATTCCGTAGCCCCTATCATGCAGCCGGGGCAGGATACACAGTTACTGATCGAATGTACCTCTATTGATCGACACCTACGCATTGCACACGAAGAAAACTTGATCGCTCAACACCAGGCCACGCGCTCTTTAATTCGTGGAATGGCACATGAAATTAAAAACCCACTAGGCGGTTTACGTGGTGCAGCCCAATTATTAGAAAAAGAATTACCCGATGCCTCTCTGCATGAATATACAGATATTATTATTGGTGAAGCCGACCGCCTGAGAAACCTTGTTGACAGGATGTTAGGCCCAAATAATTTACCTCGACCAAAGCTTATCAACATTCATGAAGTTATCGAACGAGTAAGGCAGCTTGCACAGGTTGAAGCCAGCGATCAAATAAACTTTAAACGTGATTACGATCCGAGCTTGCCATTAATAATGGCCGACCCTGACCAATTAACCCAGGCCATATTAAATATTACACGTAATGCCGTTTTAGAATTAAAAGACCACGGTAATATTACTTTTAGAACGCGCCCACAACGTCATTACACGATCGGTTCACACGTTCATCGTTTAGTTTTAAAAATACAAATTATTGATGATGGCTCAGGCATTCCTGAAGACCTCATCGAAAATATTTTTTACCCTATGATTTCTGGCCGTGCAGATGGTAGCGGTATTGGTCTCTCAATCTCACAAGCGTTAGTAAATCAACATCAGGGCTTAATTGAGTGTCAAAGCGAACCAGGGAACACAGTGTTTAGCATACTATTACCACTGGAAAATAACTTAAAAGAATTCAAAGGAGATTTCAAATGAGCATGCCTATTGTATGGGTAATTGATGATGACCCATCCATTCGCTGGGTTCTAGAAAAAGCGCTCACAAAGGCAGAAATGGATGTCACTTGTTTTGACAACGCCGATCATATACTGGAATCATTACGCAAAGAAAAACCCGATGCCATTATTACTGACATCAGAATGCCGGGGACTAGCGGTTTAGAATTGCTCGAGAGCATTAACAAAGATTACCCTGAACTACCCGTCATTATTATTACTGCACATTCAGATTTAGACAGTGCAGTTTCTTCCTATCAAGGCGGGGCGTTTGAATATTTACCAAAACCATTTGATATCGATGATGCGGTAAACATCACTCGTAAAGCCTGTGCAAGCCGAAAAGACAATGAGACACAAAGTACAGACATTACACGGCATCACCCGGGTATTATTGGTGAAGCACCTGCTATGCAGGAAGTATTTCGTGCAATAGGCAGACTATCTCAGTCTAATATTACCGTGCTAATTAACGGAGAATCAGGAACAGGTAAAGAACTGGTCGCACATGCATTACATCAACATAGCCCGCGTTCTAACAATCCCTTTATTGCAATCAACACAGCGGCCATCCCAAAAGACTTACTCGAATCCGAATTATTCGGTCACGAAAAAGGTGCGTTTACTGGTGCCAGTGCCCAGCGCAAAGGTCGCTTCGAACAAGCCAATGGTGGAACATTATTTTTAGATGAAATTGGTGACATGCCGGCTGACTTACAAACGCGTTTATTACGTGTTTTAGCAGACGGACAATTTTATCGTGTCGGTGGACACACAACTGTAAAAAGTGATGTAAGAATCCTTACCGCTACTCATCAGGACTTAGAAGAGCTGGTAAAACAAGGCAAGTTCCGTGAAGATTTATTTCACCGCCTTAACGTCATACGTATTCACATTCCTTCTTTACGCGAAAGACGAGAAGACATACCAACATTACTAAACCATTTCTTAATTCAAGCCGCTGATGAAATGAACACAGCTGTAAAAGTAATTCCCGATTCTTTACTCAGCTACCTTTCAACACTTGACTGGCCTGGTAACGTAAGACAACTAGAAAACACTTGCCGCTGGCTAAACGTAATGGCTGCTGGCACCGAAGTATTGATGGATGACTTACCACCAGAACTCATTCAAAAACAAGATGACAATCAACATGCTTTTGTTAGTCACAATAACTGGGAATCCGCCTTAAGAAACTGGGCTGACAAAAAACTTGAAGGCAATGAAACCGATTTACTAAACGAAGCCACACCTATCTTTGAAACTATTTTGATAGAAGCCGCATTACAAAAAACAAAAGGCAAGAAGTTAGAAGCTGCAAAGTTACTCGGATGGGGAAGAAACACATTGACCAGAAAGATTAAAGAACTAGGGCTTTAAAGTCGTAAGTCGTAAGTCGTAAGTCGTAAAAATATCTTTGCTGTTAAACCATGTCAAGCTTTTAGGTTTTAGCCTTATGACTCTGGACTTACGACTTTAGACTCACAACTTGTTTTCAAGATATACATTTCAAAAAAGCATCTTCCAAAGTATCCGCTTGAAATTCTTTTTTGCATTCATCGGTCGTACCACAAAAAGCAATCTCTCCTTCATGTAATATACCGATACGATCACTAAGTTCTTCTACGTCTGCTAACAAATGACTGCTAAAGAAAATTGTTTTTCCTTTTTCTTTAGCCAACTTCAATTGCTTTTTAACTAACGCTCTCGCTTTAGGGTCAAGCCCACTCATTGGCTCATCAAGAATTAATAACTTCTTGTCCAACAAAAGCAATGCCGCTAAACCCAGTTTTTGCGCCATGCCTTTTGAGAATTCTCGAACAGATTTTTTTAAGATTTCTTCAGATAAATCCAAATCAGTTAACATTTTCTTAATACTATCTGTATCAACTTTATATTTATGTAAATCAAAAATATAGTTTAAAAATTGTTGTCCATTTAGATAATACGGGGGGAGGAAGCGTTCGGGTAGATAGGCCATATTTTCTCGGGCAGATGTCTGATGACTATCGATATCAAATATCTGAATTGAGCCTGATTCAAAGGAATGAAAATCTAATAAGCATTTTATAAGGGTCGTTTTACCAGCTCCATTTACACCAATAAAACTATAAATCTCACTGTCTTTAATTTCTAAACTAATACTGTTTAAAACAAACTGAGATTTATATGATTTAGATAATTCTGAAACAATAATTGGCATAATAAAAAAGGCGGGAAATATCCCGCCTTATTATATAAGGGAGCCTATGAACTACAGCTCAAAAATAAGGCTGTAGCTATTTGCAAGAACATAACCACCACCAGCTTGTGAACGAATACTTCCAGTGTCAGCATTACCGTCATCATTCTGTGCATCCAAAATAACAGCCATATCTCCATCGACTAGAGTAAAGCCAATTAACAGACCAATAAATCCATTTACAGCGCCGCCAGCACCATCACCATCACCAGTTGAAATTCCAGTAATACCACCAAGTGCATTTGATGGCTGAAGCTGAGATGTTGAATCACCTGTAACCAGACCAGCTGAACGCAGATGATGCCATGCTAATCTGGACTCATCACCTGCTGTCACTGAAGCAAAGCCTAGAGTACCTTCAATAGATCCATCTCCATCTCCATTCGTCGCTGCTCCAACATGAGCATCTGCAGCAACATCATCACCAGGTAGTGAACTATAGCGATCCTGATAACTATAAATAGCAGCAGAAACACCGCTGAAGTCATTACTCACATTCTTAATTCTGGCACTAGTAATAACTTCCTGTCCCTTAAGTACGCCTCCCAACAATAGACCAATGATGACCATAACTATTGCGATTTCAATCAACGTAAAGCCCGATTGTTGTTTTTTCATAAGAAACCTCTTTACCTTAACTCTGTAATTGCTTGATTATATACATAAAATATATATTAACTATAGATGATTGTAGTTCGTATTTCCAACTTTTGTCGGTTTACTGAACAGTTTTTTGCTCTTTTTCCTCAATTCGTCCCATTAATACTTCTAAAAATCGTATTTCATTAGGATCAGTCACTGTTTTATTAGCGATAAGCCCACCAACTAGCAATTTAACCTGCTCAATTTCCCCTAAGTTTTCTAAGACAATTAATCGTATATCTTTAGCCCAACGTGGTATTTCTTTACTCTCATGCTCAGCTAGTGCAGTGGCATATGTAAGCGCTAATTGCAGATCTTTAAGTTTATGCTGTGCTGTAATTGTTGCCTCAGCTAACCATCGCCAGTTTTTATCTGGGTCTTTTTTAAATTCTCGATAAATATAATCAAGCATTAATTTTTTACGCTCGTTATCTGCCACTCGACTATAAACACGTGTTGCAAGTAGCATGGCATATTGGCTAGATGGTTCTAATTGATTAATCGCATCTAACCAAAGGGTTAAGTTTTTATAATCAATGTCTCGATAGGAAATATATTGTCCTGCTTGTACATCAAATTGTTGCAACCAAAACATTA
>JAUVDT010000130.1 GCA_030595185.1 Gammaproteobacteria bacterium | reverse complement strand
CAATGTTTTTATTGGCTGAAATGTATGAGTATGGTCATGGTCTTAAAAAGAATTTAAAGAATGCTCATCGGTATTACAAATTGTCTGCGTCTAGAGGGCAAGCTGATGCTGAAACAAGGCTATTTAGTCTCAATCAGAAATTAAATAAAGACAGGTATCGTCAGGAAGAAAAAAAAGAAGCCATGGCGAAAAAGGAAAAATTAGCTCAATCAGCGAGAGCTAAGAAAGAGGCTGACAAAAATAAGAAAATTGAAAATCGTAAGAAAAAAGAAAGATGGTTAAAGGTCTCGCAAGAACGTAAGGCTTTAGCTGATAAACGCGCAAAACTAGCTAAGAAGAAGCGTAATTTTGAATTTAAAGAAAAGCAGGCGGCAAAGCGAAAAACTAAGGCTAAATTAAGCGTTGCAAAAGTTAAAGAGGAAGAGTCTGAATTCGAGTCGGATATGTGTTCCGGTGCTGCTGCTCGTTTTAGAACGCAGTGTAACTAAATAGAAAAATTGATTGCTTTAATATGTTTTAAGGCAGTCAATGTTGATCATTGTCGTTTGCTTCTTACGTATATCATCTAACTGATTTATATATTCACTACCCCATTTGTCTAACTCATTTAAAATCGGTAATAAACTTTTACCAAATGCTGTCAGACTGTATTCTACTCTAGGGGGCAACTCGGCATAGGCATGACGTTTTACGATAGTGTCACGCTCCAACTCTCTTAGCTGTCTTGTTAACATACGTTGCGTGATGTTAGGTATTTGTTTTTTTAATTCGTTGAAACGTTTTGTATGATCTTTTAAGTGATGGAGAATCACGCCTTTCCATTTTCCACCGATCACTTCTGCTGCTGCTTCAACACTGCAGCCAAAGCTGCATTCACAGTCATTCTGTTGCATAGCATTCATCCTTGTTTAATAAATTTAGCAGTTGCACTTCAATGTGCGCATATTGATTAAATTACAACTATATTCACAATTATGCAAATTCATATTCGAATACTCATTGATTTGATTATATTTGATGAGTAACGGCCTAGGCGACGCATTAAAAAATAAAATCACCCCGATATATCAAACCGAGTAGAATCGATGGCTTGCCAATTAAAGACCATGAAGGACACCATGTTTAACTCAGTTACCGATGCTATAAAAACTATTGCTGGCTTAAAAGAGACACTGGAAAGCAATGAAGGTTATTCGGATGCTGAGGTATTTAGCATAATCGAAACGATGCAGCAGCTTCTAGCTATTATGGTAACAGTTAATAAACAGGATCAAGTACTTACGCCTGATGAAATTACAGATATTGGCGCACAGGGAATCTTGTTAATCGATAATCTGGTTTATAAGCTGATAATTCAGGAGCTCGAATTACACAAACAAGACGTTGAGCAAGTGGCATTAGTGATTGCCACTTGGGTGATTAAACATAAAGGCGAGTTGGTTAACATCCAGTCAGTTGTAGATGGTTTGGCTTTTATGGCTAATGAAGTAGAAGATAAAGTGTCACTTTTACAGTTATCAACTTTTATGAGTCAGGTTGCCCATGCTTGCGGGTCTGTCATTCAGCATGATTTAGATAATACTGATCCATCTAGACCTTGGCGTACGTTTAATATGAATCGTGGAATTGTTGCAACACGCACACATGACCTTGATGTAATGAGAGCTGTGTTTGCTGATGTCATTAAAGCCATACCTATGGATGCGCCGATGTTTTTCAAGGAAGGTATGTCTGAAATGGTGCGTTTGAATTATCCACAGCCTGTTTGTGATTTGATGAAGGAGTATTACGATAAAACGCAATTGCCGGCGGTGCATTAGTGTTTAGGTTTTAAGCGAGTGGCTTAAATGCCACTATATTATCAAGCCGAACCTCTATATCTTTATTGTTGTTAGTACGTACTTTAATAAATTCCTGTTTATCTCGAACAATCATATCAATCGGCTCAACTTCTTCTGTCTGAGTCGGTTTATCCATTTCTTGCCAACTTAGCATTACTTTTACCTGATGCATAATGGCTAGCTCATATTCGCTATGAAGACCGCATTCAATTGGCTCGTATTTATCCGTATCTTTTGTCATTTGTTATTTCAGTATTGTAGGGATAGTTATTTCTACCTTAAATCCACCAAGTGTTTCAGAGCGACTAAATGTTAATGAACCTTGATAGTCTTTGATAATATCAGATGAAATGGCCAGGCCAAAACCATATCCGCTAACTGATTCATCAAGTCTGACACCTCTGTTCATAAGCTGATTGAGAGATTCTACATCTTGACCGGATCCATCATCCTCAATAACAATATGGAGCTGCTGATTTTGAATTACTGTTATGATTATTTTTTGTGATGCCCATTTCCATGCGTTCTCTAACAAATTACCAAGCAGCTCAAGCATATCTTCACGGTCGATGTTAATTTTCAAGTTATCCATTAACTTAACTTCTGTATCGATATCTTTATCGGGGTACATCATACGAATAGTTTTTAGTAAAATACTTAAATCTTCATTGATGTTAAAACGTTTACCAGTTTGTGACTTTCCAGCTACACGCGCTCGCTTGAGAATACGGTCTGTAATTTGATGAATACTTTCAATTTGTGTGCCTAAGGTATTTTTATCTTCATTACTTAATACTTCATTCTGGTTATTGAATTGTTGTAAGACAGTTAATGGTTTTTTTATGGCATGTGATAAATCACTGAGAGCATCTCGTGAGCGCTTTATCCTTTTATTTAAGGCATGAGAAAGGTGATTGATTTCATTGACAATGGTTTCTAATTCATCAGGCACATCAGATGATAGGTTGGTTATGTCACCTTTTTCTAGTTGAGATAGTTCGGTGCGAATTTTTTTTAGAGGTTGTAAGCCTCTTTTTAAGATGATGACTTGTATTAAAAGTAAACAGAATAGTATGGTTGCTGCGACTATTGAAAAATAGTTTTTAAACTGTTCTATAGATTTGGTGACAGGAGTTAAGTCTTCACCAATGCTAATTGTTACTGGTTGTTTTTGTTTTACAAAATCCCCTGTGAGTATGATTAAAGGCTGTTTTTCTGGTCCTGTTTGATATGATTTTTTATAACCAGTATCTGGTGGAGCTGGTATCTTCATAGTTTGGTCCCATAAAGAGCGAGACCTAATACTTGTTTGGTGATACTGAATTATGTAGTAATGTCCGGAAAAAGGGCGTTTGTATATTGAGTTTATATATTTGTCATTGACCAGAATATTATTGTTTTTATCAAATGATATGGCGGTAATTAGCGTTTCAATATCATGTTTTATACGGCTGGATATATATTCTTCTGATAGGTTTTGAATGTTATGGCTAACGATTAACCATAATAGTAGAAACACAATAACTAAACTGATCAATAGTCCACTGGCAAGTCTTTTTTGAATTGACTTCACAGGGATGTATCTCTGAAAATATAGCCTTGACCACGACGTGTTTCAATTTGTTCTTTACCCAGTATTTTTCTAAGTCGTTTTATATAGGCTTCGATAACGTTACTATCTTTATCTGAATCAAAATTATAAATATGTTCAGTTAATGTGGACTTGGAAAGTATTTGTCCAGCGTGTAATAGCATATATCGCAATAAACGAAATTCAGTGCCGGTAAGTGTGTGACATTGACCCTGTTGATTTGTGACAGTTTGTCGTTGCTCGTCTAGTTTTAGACCAGAGGTATTAATTTCACCAGCAGGTGCTTGTTTACTTCGGTGTAGTAATGCACTTATACGAGCTAGTAATTCTTCATCGTGAAAAGGTTTGCTGAGATAGTCATCTGCACCAGCCTTAAAACCATCTACTTTTTCCTGCCATGTATCTCTGGCTGTCAGTATTATTACAGGTAAATTATTTTGTGCCTGACGCCAGTTGGTTAAAACTTCAAGTCCGCTACGTTGTGGCAGGCCAAGATCGAGTATTGCAATGTCGTATATGTTTTCATTGCCTAAGTATTCAGCATCAATACCATTTTCTGCAATATCAACAGCGTAACCAGCTGCTTTTAGTGATTTGGTAAGGCTTTGAATCAGCGCTTTATCATCTTCTACCAGTAATAATCGCAAAGTCAGTGCTCTTTCTCAGTTGATAAAAGTTTACCGGTTGTGGCATCAATTTTTAATTCAAGGACATTGCCATCATTCGTGAGTAGTTCAATTTCATAAATGGCTTTAGCATGTTCTGTTTCAAGCTCAACTTCCAATATCTTCCCTTTATGAAATAGGCGTACTTTTTTAAGAATGTTTTCTAAGGGTAAAATTGCACCGCTATCAAGTAGTTGTTTTGCTTTAAT
>JAUVDT010000109.1 GCA_030595185.1 Gammaproteobacteria bacterium | reverse complement strand
CCCGTTCCATTTTCACCGTAAATAAGTGCATTTACGCTGAGTGTCTTTAATAGGTTGGCTGTTTTAAATGCTTCAGTCGAAGCACGTGACGTCCCTAAAAAATTAGTGACAACCACAGCCTGTACCACATGACTCACCTTCAGCAGGTGCGTTCTCAGCAGGTACACCAGAAAGGATCTCGTCAGCAGTAGCTTCACGTACACTGTTTACTGTGACAGTGAACATTAGTGTCTTACCGGCAAGTGGGTGGTTAAAGTCTACAGTGACCTCTTCGTCAGCGATTGCTTTTACAGTGACTTGAACTGTTCCACCATCTTCACCTTGACCGTAAAGAGTCTGTCCGATCTCAAGTTCGATACCAGCGAACTGCTCTTTAGGAACAGTCTGTTGCGCTTCTTCGTTATATTCGCCATAAGCATCTTCAGGTTTTACTAGTACATCATCTTTGTCACCGATAGCCATATCAACAATACCAGCCTCAAGACCAGGGATGATCTGACCTTTACCGTAGATAAATACTAGTGGCGCGCCGCCAACATTAGAATCAACGACTGTGTCGCCGTCTTTTACTTCATACTCGATTGATACAACTTGATTTTCAACAATTGCCATAATAATTCCTCTTTAAGGGTCAAAGCCCTGTAATAATATAGACGCGATTTTAGCAGATTAATCTATGGATTGGCTGAAAATTAATCAATAGGCGTATGTGTAAGGGAAATGGTTAATTGATTATAGAAAAAGGTTAGAAGGAATTTCAATATCTGAAGGGTTCCGTCACTCCTGAATTCGCAGGAATGACAAATCTAGAGTTGTGAAAGTTTATAGAAAATGTCTAGAGTTGGCCTAAGTAACGTTCTGCTTTTTCAGCTTCCGAACTGCCTGGGTATTTGGCAATCACAGCATTGTAAAACTTCCTGGCATTCGCTGTCTCACCTACCTTGGACATAGAGTAAGCAGTACGCAACATCAATGTAGGCATATATGAGGCTTTTTTGTAACGGCTTGCACTCTCTTTGTAGTGTGCGATCGCCTTACCGTAATCCTTTTGAGCAAAGTAGCACTGCGCTATCATGTAGTGCCCGTAAGCAGGTTTGTATTTACGGTTTACCAGCTCTTTGTAGTCGTTTAGCGCTTTAGAGTAGTTCTTTTTATCGTAGTTTTTCTTTGCCTGAGTTGCCAGGTCGCCGCTGCTTTGATTTGAACTGCTTCTCTTTGACTTCTTTTTCAACTCACCTGCGACCAGAACTTTAAATGCGTTCACATCTTCTACAAGTGCGTTATATTCCTCTTTTGAAACATAGGTAGCGCTCTGCTCATCCATCAGTTTGCTAAGCTCTTCGATTGCAGTTTTAAGTTGAACGATGTTTTCGCCGTTGGTCGTTAACTGCGTTTCTAAAAGCTGAAGACGCTCTTGTGTGCTAATACCTTCGTTTTCTCGTGACTTACTAATATCGCCAAGTGCCACTTTGTTTTTTTGTGACTTCATTGCGATAGATTCAAGAACAGACTGCAGTCCATCAATACGTTCTCTTAACGATTCAATATCATTTTCATTAGAATTGAGTTTGCGCTTATTCAGTTTCAATGTCTTGTCGTTTTGATGGATCTTCATTTCAGCCGCTGTCAATCCGTATGGATTATCACTGTCAAGATTACCCGCTCCAAAAGCCGATGGTTCATCGGCTAAGAGGGTAAAAGGAAGAAGTAGTAGAGAGAAAAGTAAAGCTAAACGCATCTACGACCTATGGAAGAAGTTTAAAGTCTACGCGACGGTTTTTAGACCAACACTCTTGTGTTTTTTCTGTACAAACAGGGTTGCTTGAACCATAGCTTACCAAAGTAATACGTTCAGAAGCGACACCGTCATTAATCAACTCGTCTTTAACAGCATTTGCACGTTTAAGACCAAGTGCGAAGTTATACTCGTCTGAGCCCCACTCATCACAGTTACCTTCAAGTTTGATAGAAAACTTATTAGCAATGTTCATAGCTTCAGCATCGCTTGTCATCAACTCTGTATTTTGATGTAATGTATCAATGTCTTCATCCGTTAGCTTATATATGTCAAATCCAAAATAGATTGGAGAGATCTTTGCTTCTAGGCTCTCTAAAGTCGTACTTCCTGCATCAAGGTCAGTAGAAATGCCTGACTCAGAGTCTGCTGCACTGCTTTCATCAATAATGATGACCTCTTCTGATTGACCGTTTGCTGCTGAGTCATCTACAGTAGGTTCTGAACCGGTACACCCGGTAAATATCAACATTGCAGTTATTGTGCTTGCATAAAGTAAAGTTTTCATTTTGTTCCTTAAATAATTCGATACGCGATTCTAGCCTTTTTTGCATAAAAAAAAGCTAATCAAAATCAATTCTGCGTAATTATATTTGAGAATTAGAAACAGAGAGTAAATTAAGAGCCTATGGGAGTTTGAAGAATATTAACAAGAGGTGCGGCCACTGGTTTACAGGCGGCAATTTCCGTTAGAAGTTGTGAAACCAAAAGTATCACTATATATTATAGCCTGATCAGATTATATCACTGATCAGTACAATAAGTGTTACCAGTCTATAGACTGGATAGACCCGCCTTTAAGTGGGAAAAGATAGTTTTTATTTTGGTTTAGACGTATGACACCGATAGAGCTCTGGTTTTTATACTTTTTCACAAAAACAACAGTACCGCCATCACTTGAGAACATAGGATGTTCATTGATACCGGTCACGGTAAGGCGGCGGATAAAGTCTGTCTTCGTTGAGATCAGATGCAGATTAAAAGTGTTGTGTGAAAATGCATTTCTACTTTCACGCGCCTTATAGATAATATAATCATTGTGTGCCGTACATGCAGAGTTGCTTTTTCCGACATAGACCATCTGCTCAGTTGCCTGAGAGTTGATCTTTTTAGAGAATACATTAGGGTAACCCAGACGATTAGAGATAAAAGCGACTTTGCCATCCGCCATATACTGTGCATTGACATCAATACCGCTGTATTTGGTGATCTTCTTTGCTTTTTTAGAGGCAACATCATATTCATAAATGTCCGGCTGACCTGTTGGTGCCATAGTCAGCAGCAGTTTTTTACCATCGTCACTGACATCTGAACAGACCAGCATACCATCCGATGTTAAAACCAATACATCACTGTTGTCATAAACACCGTGTTTACGCAACTCAGGAGAACCACTGCTTAAATTTGTGTAGTAAAAATACTTTTTGGTACGATCTGCCCATTTAGGAAAAACGTTCAAACCACTGCGTTTGAGAGAAAATTGATAACTAAGCGTATAATCCGTGATCAAGATCTCAGACGTACCAGGTCCTGTTGTACGGGAGATAATGACTTTCTCTTTCATCCAATCAACCGGGTCAGCACCCATAAAGTCATTGATAGAAGCGGCAATAGTATGTACCATGAAGACATACTGCTTAGAATTTTTTATACGGTAGTTTAGTTGATGCATCACTTTGTCATTGTTAATAAGATTGACATTAACTACCATTACACCGTTGTCATTGACCAGTTGGTAACGGAGAACATAATCGATCTCTTTGTGTGCATCAGCTACATTTTCATCATCAAATCCGGCATTGATGTAATCACGGTCTACATTAAATATACTAAGTACATTCAAATCACTTACCAGCACACGAAAAAAACGTTTACTCAAGCCGTCATTATAGTCACTAGATGCATCTTCAACTGCTATAGACGGCAGTGAATCAACACTCTTTCTAACCTCGATAGTAGCATCTGCACCCCATAATATAAGTGCTGAAAAAAGTACTCCAAAAATAATACGCATATTTTAATCCTCAACTGTTAATATAATTTCCAGAGAGATCGCTTTCCCATCTGGATTTTTTGGAAATGTCATTCGCTGCAGTCTGCTTTTGAGTCGATCGACCTCTTCATTGAAGATGTTCAAACCTGAATATACAAGGACTCTATAACTTGTGACCTTTCCATATGCGTCGATCCTTACACGGACTTTGGCGCTTGCGCCTTCACTGCTCGCCGGCGGATAGAACTTGCTTTTTACTTGTGCGTGTATTTTAGCCAAATACTTGTTAACTTCAGGAGCCGTGGACACAGATGCCCCGACCACCTCTATGGAAGGTTTTACAAGCTGCAGGGTCTTGATCTTGTCACTCGCTTTTTGAGATTTTTTTGTCTCTTTGGTTTTAATACGTTTTTCAATTGCAGCAAGACGCTTAGTGTCGACCTTCTCCTCTTTTTTCTTCACCTTGGTATCAGCACTCTGTGTCCAGACATCATCAAAAAGTGAAGAGACATCCGTGTTGACAGGGTCAGGCGTGCTTTCTATCTCCTCTACAGCAGGTTCTGGTTCCGGTTCAGGAATGACTTCCTGCTTTGGTGTAGGTTTAGGATCGGGCTTGGCCTCGTTTTTGGTTGGCATGACCATATCCATGTTAAGTGAGACAGAGATATAGTTGTCTTCTTGCATGGCAAACGTATGTATACTGCTTTTATGGAAGATAACGATGGCAAAAAGGAAGACAACAGTAGCAAAAAGGCTTAATGAAATCAGACCACTAATGTAAAAGTAGCGATCTTCTCGCATGTCTACAACCATAACCTATCCTGCCTGTTTTTGAAAGTGTAACGTAAAGGTATTAACCATTAGTAGCAAGTGAGACTTCAGTAAAACCAGCTTTTTTAACGGCACCGAGAATGGACATAACCAAACCATAGTCAAGTGTCTTGTCTGCACTGATCAGTACAGTAGCTTCCTTGTCAAGTTTTTGGGAATAGAGATAAAAGTTATCTTCAAAACCTTGAAGATCAAAATTCTCTTTATTCACAACGACTTTGCCTTTTTCATCAACAGTGATATGGACAGGTGCTTTTTGTTCGATCTGTTTTGTTGCAGATCCCTGAGGGAGTTTGATCATCTCTTCATAAACGACTGTCGGTGCGATAACCATAAGAATAGCAAGAAGAACCAGCATAACATCCACCAACGGTGTGATGTTCAGTTCTGGTGACTCATCCCATTCAAATTCAGTCATTACTTCTCTTCAGCCATACTAGCTAAAACAGCGTCACGCTGCATACGGATCATAGCATTCAGCTCAAATGCACGACGTTTTAGGATCTGGTGGTAGGTGTAGGCAAAGATAGCTACAAAGATACCACCGGCAGTTGCAATAAGCGCATCAGAGACACCTGCTGCGATCATATTCATACCGCCTGCTCCGCCGATATTGTCAAAGGTATCTAATATCGAGACAACCGTTCCAAAAAGACCAATAAATGGTGTTGTAGAAGCAACAATAGACAAGATCGAAAGACCTTTTGTCGACTCTTTGGTTGCAGCAAACATACCAAGATCAAAGATCTCACGACTGATGGTAGAACTTGATGTCAAGAACTTATGCAGATATGCATTTGCCATAACACTGTCAGAACCCATCAAAAGCTGCTCTAATGATTGTGTCTCTCGAGCAATCCATGCATTAATAGAAAAGAGTCGATAAAAGAAGATCCAATTGATAACGATGAAGTAAAGAGAGAGCAGTGCCAGCACCCCAAGGGTGACGACATGACTTTGGGAAAGAAACTCGCTAAAGTTTTCCATAGGAATTAAACGAGTTTATATGCTGCTGATTCGATCTTAGCTGAGACCGAAGCAATTGCAAGATTAGAGTCTGAAACATCAGAAAGAAGAGTCTTCGC
>JAUVDT010000041.1 GCA_030595185.1 Gammaproteobacteria bacterium | reverse complement strand
TTCAATTTCATAAATGGCTTTAGCATGTTCTGTTTCAAGCTCAACTTCCAATATCTTCCCTTTATGAAATAGGCGTACTTTTTTAAGAATGTTTTCTAAGGGTAAAATTGCACCGCTATCAAGTAGTTGTTTTGCTTTAATATGATCATTACCCGCAGCAACAAAACTGCTACAGGTAATGAGTAAGATTGTAAGTATGATTTTATTCATAATTCTTTATGAGTCTGTTTGTTGTAAAAGTATAGACTGATTTACTCTAGTCGTCCCAGTGACCATACCCAGGTATCTTTACGCTATCCTCGTCAAATAAGCCTTTTTCAGCCTGAGCGTGACAGGCAATGCAGTTGCTTAAACTATTTACTTTTTTATTGTACCTTATCATTTTATCAGGAATTTCATCATGTTCTCTTTTGATATAGGGTAACTCACTTATCCTCACAGGTGTTTCATCTTTACCGATAGTACGCATTATTTTACGTGAACGTCTGTAATTGGATTTTTCTGCACTATTGGCAACTAAAAAATCCTGTATTATTTTGTAATCTTCGTTATCTACTTCAGCATTATCATTAAAATGTGATTCCAGACCTGTCATTATCTTTTTCCATGAGCCGGCAGGTAATAAACCCGGAGAGTATGCCATGTGGCAACTGCTACACTCACTTTTATAAGTTTCTGATGTCACTGGTGCAACACCAAGAGATCGTTGTCGGTATTCGTCTCTGTCATCATCGCTGAATACAACCGGAATAGTTAATACTGTGCTGATCAGTATGACTGATATTGTTATGATTGTTTTATTCATCTTTTTATCTCCTAATTATTGTTGATTAAGGTATGTCAGTAGATGTGTCTTTTCTTCTGCAGTGCATTCTCTACCGATGGTCCACTTACAGTTTCTTTTTAGCCATTTCTTTATTTTTTTCACCTTACTAAGGCTTTCGGTGTTAACTGATGGTGCCAAAGGTTTGATGATTTTTTTCGTACGGATATGTTGTCCAGATTTTTTCAGGTTACTGGTATGGCAGGTAGTGCAGCTGCGTTCTGTAAATGGTTCTTTACCAATGAACTTTTGATTCCATAGTTTCTGGCCTTTGTTTGCGTCGCCCTGAATCGGAGTTTCTGATTGATAACTTTTTAACAGTTGTCTTACAGGATTGTTTTCTGCCACAGCACTGGATGCCGCTGTGATGAAGATGCTAATAATGAGTAGGATAGATTTCATTTAAATAACCTTTTTATTGAGAGTTTTTGTCAGAGCGTTTCATTCCATCAATCATTGATTTCACAAGGTTCTCTTTATGGATAAGACTTTCAATGATGACGCCGGCGATATGGATAAAGACCAGAAATAGCGTAAAGTTGGCAAAGAATTCGTGTATTTCTTCAAAGATATCACCCCAGACGCTATGGCTTTGTGTAAACCATGACGCCAGAGGACCAGCTTGTTCTTCAGCGCCTAAAACAATAATGCCGGAGACTGTTGTTATTAAAAGGCTGATGAGAAGAAGTATTATCATCGCACCACCAGCAGGGTTGTGGCCGAGATAGCGTTTCGCTCTTAGGAGTAATGTCTCTTTGAGGAAAATTTTTATGTTCTTAGGAGAATATATAAAGTCTCTAAAACGTGCATGTTTAGTACCAATAACTCCCCATACAATACGTAACGATATAAGGACTAACACGGTATAGCCGGCATATGTATGTAGGCTAAGAAAGTCTTCTTCTGTGATGTAGGCAATGAAAAAAGATAAAACAAGTGTCCAGTGAAAGATCCTGACAAGAGGGTCCCATACTTTTATTAAGGCAGGGTTGTTTTGCATGATATATCTCCAATAAACAGATTATTTATTGGCAATGTAGCAATCGAAACTGAATCTAAACTGAAAATTAGGTGAGTCTTTGAATTTATTTGTATCTATCGAGACTATCTTTAGTAAAATCGCCCTATACAATTGTAATTCACATAATTTATAGAGCGTATTCCATGGGCAGAGCTTACCAAAATCGTAAAGAATCAATGGCTAAAACGTCTGATGCTAAGGCAAAAGTCTATTCAAAATATGGTCGTGAGATCTATGTATGTGCCAAAAATGGTGGTACTGATCCCCATGGTAACCTTGCGCTGCGCCGTTTAATCGACAATGCTAAAAAAGATCAGGTACCTGCTCATGTTATTGAAAAAGCGATTACTAAAGCTGAAGGTGGTGCGGGTGAAGATTTCGTACTGGCTCGCTATGAAGGTTTTGGGCCAGGCGGCTGTAATGTGATTGTGGATTGTCTTACCGATAACAATACGCGTACCTTTAATGATGTGCGAGTTTGCTTTACTAAAACCAAGGCTAAAATTGGTGCGCCGGGTGCGGTTGCGCATATGTTTGATCACAGTGCTGTTTTAGCATTTAAAGGTGATGACGAAGATAAAGTTTTAGAAGCACTGTTAGATGCTGATGTGGACGTGACTGATGTTGAATCAGAAGACGGCATAATCACTGTTTTTGCACCGCATACGGAATACAATAAAACACGCTCAGCGTTAACAGATTTACTGGGCGAGATTGAGTTTGAAGCCGATACGATTACATTCATTCCACAAACTGAATGCACGATCAGTGGTGATGATGTTGAGACCTTTGAAAAGTTTATAGATCTATTGAACGACAATGATGATGTACAGAATATTTATCATAATGTGGTAGCGAACGACTAAACTCATTTTACAACTGGCAATAGTCCTGGGAGGGAGTATGACAAACATCATTAAACATTTAATTAAGGTGTTAATGTTATTTTTTATAATCACTCCCGTATTTGCCAGTGGTGTAAAAATCACTCCTTTAGGCAGTCACGATGGCGAATTTTGCAGCCGTGACCGCGCACTCCTTTTTGAAGATCCCAATGGTACTCGCATACTCTATGATGCAGGGTTGACTGTTGCTGGCGCTAGCGATACGCGCCTGGGTAACATCGATATCGTTTTGGTAAGCCACATGCATGGCGACCACGTGGGTAGCTGGCATATCAAAGCTGTTAACCAGGGTACTTGTGGCAAAATCAAAGCGACTCAAAATGCCTTACCTAATACCAATAGCGTCAATATCGCATTGGCTAAAAAAGCCAAAATCATTACCGGCAGTGAAATGCCCAAATTTTTTGCCAGCAAGTTAAAAGCCTTAGGCGGTAATCCCAAACTCTCTCAACTTGTGCGCTTCGGTGGTTCTAAGCAGGTTGGTGGCGTTAGTATCACGACGGTACCAGCTGTGCATTCAAATGGCATCGACAGTGGCATGGTGGGTGGTCAATTAGGGACACTGTTGCGTGCTAGTGGTTTAACGGCTTATGCCGGCCCACCGACGGGTTATGTATTGACGTTTACAAATGGTCTGGTGCTTTATCTTTCTGGCGATACCGGTATCACAGCGGAACAGGATGTCGTGGTACGCCAACACTATAGCGCTAAACTCGTTGTTATGAATATTGGTGACACTTATACCACCGGGCCTAAAGAGGCTGCCTATGTGATTAATGAGCTAATCAAACCAACGGCTGTTATCGCATCACATGCCAATGAAGCGGCTACTAAAGCGGGTAAGGTTATAAAGGGGACTAAAACAGAGTTGTTTATACAGGCAACTAAAGTACCCGTGCATTTGCCATTAAGTGGGCGAACTATGGAATTTAATGCTCACGGGAGATGTTTAGTGGGTTGTTAGGGGAATTTGATTTGACATAATAAAGATTAGTGCATAATATATAAATACGACTCACCTCTTATTGACATTATTTAGTTAGTGTTTATTTGAGGCGAAAAAACCGCCTTTTGGCGGTTTTTTCATTTCTAGGGAAGAAAATAGTTAATGGACACAATAGTTTATATAGATGGTTATAATTTATATTATGGTCGTCTAAGGCATACTTCTTATAAGTGGCTAGACCCATTCAAATTATTTCAGGTTATTCTAAAAGTACAAAACCCATCTTCAAATATCATTAAAATAAAATATTTTACTGCACCAGTAAAAGCCAATTTTGCCAGTCATGGCCAAGTTTCGGCAGCTGCCCAAAATTCATACCATAGAGCATTAAAACATTTATACAGAGATCGTATTGAAATTATTCAGGGATACCATACCGTCGAGAAAGGTAACCCTCCTCGTTATAAAAAACCAATTGATAAAGATGATCGTGTTGAGATTTGGAAGTTTGAAGAGAAACAAACAGATGTGAATTTAGCGCTACATATGTACAGAGATGCTATAAATGAACATATTTCACAACAGGTTTTAGTTTCTAATGATTCTGACTTAGAATTACCACTAAAACTAGTCAAAGAAGACAAACCTACATTAACAATGGGTTTAATTATCCCAAGACAAAAACCGACTAATTCCCATACTAGGCCAGCAAATGAAAGATTAAGTCAGTTTTCACATTGGACTAGACGTCATATACTAGACGAAGAATGCCAACATGCACAATTGGCAGATAAAATACCTACAAGTAAAAAACCAATAATAAAACCTGAACACTGGTAATACTAATGCCAATCCTAATAATTAGCTCAACATTGACCGTTTTATACATTAGTGTTGTTACGACACCCCAGCTTTGTGTAAAACTGGCAAATTATACTACCATTATAACGCTGACTATGAAGCCATACGGCTAGCCACTTGAGTCCAGCAAACGTGAGGGTGTACGCTGCTGTTGTCGATAATGACTTCCATATTTAACATGCTCATAATTTCAACTATTGTAAAACGTGAATCAAAGGCTGCTTTTAAGTGCTGTAAATGATCCTGGTTAATGTATAGCAAATTAGGGTGCATTCCATGTTCCTGTTCAAAGCTGGTAACAAGTCGATAGATATACGCTAGCATGTTAACTCCTCCGATTAGGGTGTTACTATAGATATAGTGCATCTGATGGTAGATTCCACTAAAAAAACCATTGTGTTACTTTTGTTTACAAAACTTTAACTATGTTTTTTTGAATAAAATATGAGGTGTTCGTGAAGGCTTTTGTGATTATTTTTGTACTGGCTATTTTATTTGTAGTGGGGTCTGCAATGGCGATGCGTTATTTTGATAATGCGGCTGCAAGAGGTCATGAAAAGGACAAACCTGAAAAAAATAAAGAAGACTAAATGTTTACGAATGCATTAGAAGAAGTTAGTGTTGATTGTCCTTATTGCGGTGAAACTATCGATGTGTTTATTGATGGCTCTGTATCTGAGCAGCAATATATTGAAGATTGTCAGGTCTGTTGTCGCCCCATAAATTTTGTTGTACATATTGATGAACAGCAAACAGTTTCAGTTAATGTGTTTCATGAAAATGAGTGAATTATTTTTTCTATTTTATAACCAGTTTAGATAACGGTAGTATGAGAAACCTTTTTAAATTATTAATCATCTTTATATCTGTACTTTGGGGTCAACAAGCCAGCGCTGAATCTGTTGATGTATTGAGTCAAAATAGTCAGCCTATCGGTAAAAAGATTCAGTACCTAAAAGAAGGGGGGAATCCTCTCAGTCTTGATCGTGCTATGCAGTTAGCTGGTGCAGGTGAATTCACTACGTCGCAAAAAACTTCTTTAAGTTTTGGTATTGGGTCTGCACCGGTCTGGCTTTACTTTGAAGCCTCAAATGCGAGTACTGCTACAGTATTACAACGTCTTTCAATTGAAACTTCCTGGCTTGATAAATTGTCGGTTTATTTTGTTCGTGAAGGAGAATTAGTTAAACAACGTTTTGCAGGGGATACAATTGCCTTTTCTGAGCGTGAGATTAATAACTTATTTTTTGTTTTTGAACATGATTTCAAACCGGGTAATACTGATGTCTATATTCGTATAGAAACCCCAGATCCGATGGTTTTACCTGTTTATTTGAATAGCCCAGATGAGTTTTCCTCGCGACATAGTTTTATGGATCTTAGTTATGGCTTTCTATATGGGGCTATCCTAAGTCTGTTGGCATACAACCTGATGCTGTTTTTTAGTTTAAAGATAAAACATTATCTTCTTTATGCCGTTTACTTATTCTTTTTTATGTTAGTAAACATGTCCTATTCTGGTCATGCGTATCCCTGGATATGGCCAGACTCTGTAGTCTGGCAACAGTGGTCTAACCCGGTATTAATGATGCTGTTTTTGGTGTCGGGATTAATATTTGCAACTCATTTTTTAAATACTAAATTTAGATTCCCTCGTCTCCATAAAACTGTGTCTTACACATGCATTGTATATGTTTTATTTGAAATACTATCAGTCATTGCTAACCTGCAGGTAGCTGCTTTAATCTTATCTTTTGCTTTTGTTTTTTTATTTTCCATAACAATGGTTTTATTGGGTGCAGTTTCATTTTATGGCGGAAATCAATCTGCAAAGTATTTTTTAATTGCTTCTGTTTCTCATGTTGTTGCTACAAGCATTACCGCGATGGCAGTTTGGGGGATTATTCCATACAGTACGCTGGCTTATCGTGCCATCGATATTGGTATGATGATTGACGTGGTGTTGTTGGCAATTGCTCTGGCAGATCAATTTAGAATTAGCCAGGAAGCCAGATTAACTGCAGAAAAGCTTGCCAGAATTGATCCTTTGACAGGGATAAATAATCGGCGGGCTTTTTATGAATACATTAAGCCGATATGGAGTATTGCTGAACGTAAAAACTATCCTATGTCAGTAGTAATGATTGATGTCGATAAATTTAAAGTTATTAATGATAACTATGGTCACGCTGTCGGCGATAAAGCCTTAATAAAAATTGCAAAGATATTAGAAAGTGATGCGCGTTCAGGGGACATCTTAGCAAGGTGGGGTGGTGAAGAGTTTATTTTGTTTCTACCTGATACTGATATGAATGAAGCGGTTTCAATTGCGAATCGTTTTCGTGAAAAAATATCTAAAACACAAATGACGGATTTAACTAATCCTCTCAATTTAACCGTTAGTATCGGTGTTTCTTATCATGATTCCGCAACAATGACGTTAGATGAGCTTATCAAAGTGGCTGATGACTGTCTTTATCGTGCTAAATCAAAAGGCCGTGATATGGTTTGTGCCGAGTCATTGGGTATCTGTTAAGTCTACTTTCTCTGTGAAAGCTAGATCTGTAAGTTGTACTAATGCCTTGTATTGAACTGTATAATGCAATCTTGAACAGATGCGTCGTTATTGAGAAGGTAATATGATAAGTATTGGTAAAAATTATGAATTAGAAGTCATCAAATCGGTTGATTTTGGCTTTTATTTAGACGCTAAAGATTTAGGTGAGGTGTTATTGCCCCTGAAACATGCGCCAGATGATTTAGAGATCGGCGACATTTTAGACGTATTTTTATACCTTGATTCTGAAGACCGACCAGTAGCAACAACACAAAAGCCTAAAGCCAGAGTGGGTGAATTTGCCTATTTGAACGTACTGGCTACTACCGCAGTGGGTGCTTTTTTAGATTGGGGTCTGGATAAAGATGTTCTGGTTCCTTTTGCGGAACAGCATCGACCAATGGAAAAGGGAAAATCTTATTTAGTGTATTTGTATATCGATAAAATAGATGAGCGTATTGTCGCATCTTCAAAAATTGATAAATTTCTTAGCGATGATGAACCTCATGATTTTAAACCGAGACAGGCTGTCGACTTAATTATTGCGAACAGTACAGACCTTGGTTATAAAGCCATTATAAATCATAGTCATTGGGGTGTGTTGTATAAAAATGAAGTGCATCAGCGCTTAAGTTTTGGCCAGTATAAAAAGGGTTTTATAAAATATATTCGACCGGATAAACGCATCGATTTAACGTTGCAGGGCGGTCAGGAAACACGTGACAAATACACTAAAATAATTTTGAATTATCTGCAAAAACATAATGGCTTTGCGCCAGTGCATGACAAGTCTGATCCTAAACTGATTTCTGACTTATTTGGTATGAGTAAAAAGGCTTTCAAGAAAACCATCGGTGGTTTATATAAAAGTAGAACAATTACAATTGAAGAAGATGGTATTCGCTTAATTGAATAATAAGAATCAACTTCTTATTATTTGTTTTTATCAATATCCTTCCATGAACGGTTCATCGGCGATGTCATCCATTCCCATAAACGGCTTAAAAAGTTGCGTTTAACGGGAGTGGTTTTTATATCATCAATTTTTTCTAGTATTTCATCAGTTGTTTCTTTCGGTGTTTCCTTAAGCTCTTTTACAGGTTGTTCTTCAGTTTCGGCTGACAACTCAATGCTTTCGAATATGATTGGCATACTCTCAAGGTCGTGACCGGCATTGAAGTGATTTATATTATCGACTATCTGGTGTTTAGTGGTTAATAACTGTTCCTTGAGTTCGTCGGGGCAGTTTTCGTCTTTTATAAAAGTTGATATATCTTTATAAAGATCAGTCATTTCTTTTTTGATACGTTTTCGACAATTGTTTTCACGTTTATCGAGTACTTTGATCTGTTTTTTTATAAACTCTTCTGGGACAGGTAAAAGAAAAGCTGACATGAGAGCGTTTCTAGCTTTTAGAACAATTCGTATCGCAATCGATGCCTGAGCTTTCTTTTTAAAGTCATTAACATAGTCGCCAAAACTATTTTCTATGGAACCTATTAATAATTCTTCTTTATGCGCCATGTATTCCGTTAATTCAGCTTCATCTTTTTGAGAAAACTCGAGTACTTGTTTTATATCGTTTTGAATTTTAATTTCTGTTGAAGATAATGTGTTTTGTAATTTATCGGTGGGTAAAGGTTCGAGTTTTTTGCTGAATAATTTAAAGCTATTGAGTATTTTAGGAGGAATCGTAATGACTGATTTACCTAAAATCAGTATTGATTGTAGTCCTGAATTCAAGCGATTGAGGTTTACCGCTAATTTAACCAGACGTTGTAGAGCTGATTTCTTTTGTTTTATCAGATCAAGTTGATGGGTATTGCTTTTTCTTTCAATACCACCGGCAATAATGGGCATATTTATATATCCTGGCGATTCTTATCAATGCTCTTATAATTAGTTTTTTAGCAGTTTCTTATCGATGAGATAAGGGGCTTGTATGCCCGATAATATCGGTAGCCGTTAAAGTATAGTTAATATAATCACATTACTTGAAGTTTTTGAATAAAAGTACACCTGAACAGACTTACCTGTTCAGGTTTGCATATCAGCAAGTCATTTATCTTCTAATTCGTGGCATAGCAGGGAGGTTCATTCGCCCTGGTATTGTCTGATGGCGTGGTTGCATGGTTGACCATGGAGACTGCCTACCGCGTAGTATATTAGAGTTTTCAACTGTATTATTTAATATAAGAGCGCCTGATTTTGATATCTGCAGTCGCAGGATGTTTGTATCTGTTGGCTTTGTTAGAGCTTTTACAGCGACAGTATGAGCTGAACCATTAATGTAAAACTTGGCTTTACCATTTTGTATGTGGGTTTGTACCAGCCACTGATTGGTATTTTTCTTAAACGGTAACTCGGTACGAGTTCGTAACAAGCTTTGTTGTTGGTTGGAGAGAGTGACTCTCGTTGCCTGAATGGTTTTAGTGTTTAAACGGAAACCACTGACAGCAACAACGTTACCTATTTTTGGTAATGCGACTTTGTTTTCATTTTGAAAGACAGTTTGTCCGTGAACAGTAAAGCTTGAAGTGTTTGCATTTACTGATTCCACTCTGCCAATTACTTCATGTCGTAAGTTTATGATTTTGGCATCAGTATGCAGTTTGTTATCCACAGTTAGTACTTCAACAACATCACCTATTGCCAGTTGTCGATCTGTTGCTGTTTTTCCATCAACAGTTAAAGGTGTTTTATTGTTGTATTCAATTTCAATACCATTGACGAAGATGCTTCCAAAGCCAGTAATGACACCAACAATACCTGTACCGCCAAGTCCATTGCCTGTACTTGCCAGCATGCCAGTACCACCAAGGCCAATGTCCTGATCTTCATCACTTCCACTTGCCAGGTGGGACTGTGTTGATACGCAGGCGCTTACACCGGTAAGTAGAAGGAAAATAAATAGTCGATAAACAGTTTTCATTATTCAGATTCTCCATCTGTATTAAGCTGTGTCTGGTACCAATAAACACCCAGTCGCATTCGATTATTTGCGTCATCTTTCATTTTATCGGCATCGTAAAATTTGATGGCCTGCTTGTTTAAATCCTGTAATAACTCATTGCCTTTTTTATTGGCAATAGTGCGTAATTGCTCAACAGAGTCCTTGCTTAAGCGGGAATAATAAACGCTGCGCTCAAGCATAGGGCTGTTTTCATCAAGGATATTGTTAACGCAGCTTGCCATGTGGTCATGCATATTGTGACCAAGGTAATAAGCCATCTCGTTAAATTCTTTATTTGTTACAAAAGCAGATTTATTAAGAATGACATAGTCATCTTTTATATGAATAATATTAAGACGCAACCATTCATCAAGTATGGTTTTGGGTCTGATATCTTTACTAACGCTACAAACTAGCTGGTCAAAACCGACTTCATTATTTTTTGACGTTTTTAATAGCTGTTTTGGTTTAGCTGCCTGATCAAGGTATTCCGGCATGCTGGTCCATCTCGCTACAATTTCACCACTCAGTGATGCTGAGCTGCCGATTGACGAGTCTTGTTCAGTTGCTTGCTGTCGTATGCGTTTGATATCTTTACGGTGAACACCTGTTAGTACGAAAATACGACTATCACTAGATTTCTTGTTATCCAGTGCAAAGCTCTCATCAGCCACTTCTACATAGAGTGTTTTCATCAATTCCCGAAACTGGGGAAAGGTGATGCCTTTCTCTATCAATAGACGAATTAGCGGTTTGCAAAGCATCTTGATAGCTTTGGCTAGTGCTAGTTGCGTTTTGTTGTATCCACTATGGCTCATATATATTCTGCTCTGGTTTTAGCTGTCCGGGACTGAGATACCGGTTCACGTTTTGATGACTCATATCAAACTTTAACATAATTATAGCTTGACGTGGGAAAAATTACCACGCATAATCTAAAGCATGTGGGAAATAATCCCACTTAATTAAAACTTTAGGAGAATGACATCATGTCTATCAAAACAACATTAGCTTTAAGCACTGCAATTTTACTTTCTTCATCTATGGGTTCTGTTTTTGCAGAAGAGGTCGATGGTATAGATCAAACGTATACCCAAACTCAAACACGTACACAGACGCGTGAACATGCAGAATTGAACCTGCAAGATGTTGATGCTGAACAAGCACAGTCTCGAATTCGTGAGCAGAGAATGGAGCATACAGAAAATCAATACAGTGATAGTTTTCAGAGACCAGAGAGTGGTGCAGGTTTTAACACGATGTCTCGTCAGGGCATGATGGGCCAATCAATGCGTGGAAACCGCTAAGAACCGTTATCAGTAAGCCGGGTAAAAGTTATTCAATGCTTATCGTAGGTCAATGACATTGATCTGTAATATGTGAGAATAATTCCGGTGAAGCTGATAAGTTATCATTTATTAGTAGGGAGTAAATCAGTGAAAAGACGAATATTACCAGCCGTGACCTTGTTAATAATGCTGTTGGCTTCAAATAGTGCAATGTCAGAAGGAAAAGTCAGCGTTGGTCTTGGCTATGAGCAAACGAGTGGTGATTATGGCCAGACAGAAGAAACAGAAATCACTACTGTACCGTTATACTTTCAATATATAAGAGACGCATGGCGTTTTAAGTTAAGTATTCCTCATATTAGTGTAACGGGTGATGGTAGCGTTATACCCAGTAGTGGTGGTATGGGAGGTTTTGGGAGTTTTGGTAGTACAGGAAGCAGTTCGGTGGTGGAAACACAATACGGATTAGGTGATGTGACAGGGAGCATATCCCGTTCATTTAGACCCCAAAATAGTTATATGTTTTATGAACTAACCGCTGCAGTAAAACTGGGCACTGCCAGTGTTGAAAAGAACCTGGGTAGTGGAGAAAATGATTATTCTGTGGGGCTATACAGTTCCTATGGTAAACATGCTTTGAAGCCATTTTTATCAATTGGATATCAGTTGATGGGTGATACAGCAACAGTCGATTACAATGATGTTTTATTTGCAAGAACGGGTTTAATGTATCAGCTCAATGCAAAGACTTTAATGAACGTGTCTTATGATTACCAACAGGCAACGGCTGATGGTGATGATGGAAAAACCTTAAGTTTCTCTGTTAGCAGAAAACTTAATCAAAAATGGTTAGCCAATGTGTACTTCTTAAATGGATTATCTGATTCAGTGGCAGATTCCGGGCTGGGTTTTTCATTGATACATAATTTTTAATATTACTGGCAGAAAACTCTCTGCCGGTTTCAATACATAAAAATCAGAGTAGTAAATCTTCTTCAATTGCATGATAGGTACTAGCGGCATCAATCAGTGAGTTGGCTGTTAGCGATGGTACGCCATACACTTCAGCTGCTATTTTATCGACACTTATAATTCTTTTAAGCAATAGGTCAAAGTCACCATCACCGGAAAGCAGAATGACGGTATCCACGTTTTTTGCTGTGTCCATAATGTCGATGGCGATGCCGACATCCCAGTCTCCTTTGGCTGAGCCATCACTACGCTGGATATAGGGTTTGAGCTTTATATCAAAACCGATGTGCCTGAGCGCATCTTGAAATTTGATTTGTTTGTCATCGGCACGCTGGATGGCATAAGCAGTAGCGGCCACGATCTCACCTTGAGCGCTAATGAGTTTCCATAGCTTTCGGTAATCAAACTGGCGTTGATAGGCTTGTCGGGTGGTGTAATAGATGTTTTGTACATCGACAAAAATCGCAATTTTCTTCACAGTTTGGCCCGTATCTCTTATTTCTTGCAAGAATAACATGAGATGTCTGTGTAAAAGGCTTCTTTAGGCTACTCTTATGCCTATGTGATGGCTCTTAAGTAGGATTTGCTGTAAGCTGCACGCCCCGCCCAGTCAGAGACTCCCTTGGCGGTTTACTTCACCGATATCAGTGACAACAAAGAGACGATTCTATGAACTTTGCCTCCCTTGGCTTATCTGCACCTATTCTTAAAGCCGTAGACGAAAAAGGCTACGAAAAGCCATCCCCTATTCAAAGCCAGGCGATACCAGCCATTATTGATGGTAAGGACGTAATGGCTGCTGCACAAACTGGTACGGGTAAAACAGCCGGCTTTACATTGCCTATTTTAGAGTTGTTATCTAAAGGGCCGAGAGTGCAGGCGAATCAGGCACGGGTTTTAATATTGACACCAACTCGGGAGCTGGCAGCTCAAGTTCAGGAGAGCGTTGCTACTTATAGTAAGTATTTGCCTCTAACGTCTACTGTTGTATTTGGTGGTGTGAAAATTAACCCGCAAATGCAGAAATTGCGTAAAGGGGTTGATGTGCTGGTTGCAACACCGGGACGTTTATTAGATTTATATAATCAAAATGCAATTAAGTTTCAGCATCTTGAAATGTTAGTGCTAGATGAAGCAGATCGTATGTTGGATATGGGCTTTATTCGCGACATTAAAAAGATCATTTCATTCTTGCCAAAACAGCGTCAAAATTTATTATTTTCAGCGACGTTTTCAAACGAAATTAGAAATCTGGCGAAAGGTCTGGTTAATAATCCGGTCGAAATATCAGTGACTCCAAGAAATGCCACGGCACCAACTGTGGAACAGTGGATCTGTCCAGTAGATAAGAAGCAAAAATCGGCACTTTTGTCTTATTTAATTGGTAAGAATAACTGGCAGCAAGTTTTAGTCTTTAGTCGTACAAAACATGGCGCAAATCGTCTGACTCGTTTTCTAGAAGAAAGTGGTATTACGGCGGCTGCAATTCATGGTAATAAAAGTCAGGGTGCACGTACCCGAGCACTGGCTCAGTTTAAAGACGGAACTGTTCGAGTCTTAGTAGCAACGGATATCGCTGCACGTGGTATTGATATAGACCAATTGCCGAATGTTGTTAACTTTGATTTGCCCAATATTCCTGAAGACTACGTGCATCGAATTGGTCGTACGGGTAGAGCAGGTTCAACAGGTTTGGCTGTGTCACTGGTGTGTGCTGATGAGTTTGAATACCTTTCTGATATTGAACGACTGACTAAAAAGCTATTACTCCGTAAAGAAATTGATGGTTTTGAACCAGTACATACTTTGCCAATTTCTAGTCTTGATGGAAAAGCACCGAAAAAGAAAAAACCAAAGAAACCAAAGACTGGTCACAGAGATGGTCAACGATCGGGTGAAAATGCCCAGGGTCATGATCATCAGGGTCATAAAACTCAAGGTAAAAAGAAGCCGAATAATAGAAATCAAAGAAGAAGTGATCAGTCGAAGAATAGTAACTCGTCTAAAAGAACAAATAGAAAACCAGCTGATAGAAAATAATTTATTAGTAATACCTTTTTTAAAAGAGAAAGATTATGTCGAATAAAGTATTAGAAGATGTTCTTGAAATTATCAAAGCGGCACCACATTCAGGTCAGTCTTTATTATTGTTTGCTTTAATGAAAACACTCGATATTCAAAAAGGTGGTCACATGTATCTGCTGGGAAAACTTAAAGAAATGGAACCAGCAACGCGCCAGTTAGCTTATGGTTTAATGGAGCTGATGTGCGATAACCAAACTTTAAGTGAAGAGTGGCAGGTTACATTACAGAAAGTTGAATCGGCTATACGATCAAATAGTTAAAGCTTCTTATTTCTTAAGATCGAATTTAAAGCGTATACCTTTATAAGGTCTACGCTTTTTTTTATCTTCCTTTACAGTATCTATACTGAGTTAGATAAGTACTTATCCGCATAATTTTCGCAGTTATCTTTCTTAATCGCATTTAAAATAAAAAAACCTGTCTAGTTATTGAACTTTATTAAGACTCTTGTTAACTAACTTTTACTATCAGTAAAGTGGTAGTTACTTTTTAACTTAAGGAGAGGTTTATGAGGGCTTTAATTGTAATTGGTTTTTCACTTTCAGTTTTTTCGGGGATAGTACATGCAGCAGATTTGTACGTTAGTAATTCGGGCTCGGGTAATTCATGTTTAGAAACAGACCCCTGCTTAACAATTCAATCAGCTGTAGATGTAGCAGTTGATGGGGATGTGGTTCACGTCGCTGCAGGTACTTATTATGAGAATGTTAGTTTAGGTGGACCAAGATCACCTAATACAAAGACAGGTATTACAATAAGAGGCGAAGGCGATGATGAAACATTTGTAATATCAGCAGGTGGTAAAGGTCAGAGACCAGCTGGTATTCCTGCAGATATCATTTTTGATATATGGTCTGCCAATGTTACGATCGAAAAATTATCAATAGAACACCCGGCTACTTCAGTTACAAAACGTGATATCGGTATATTTGTTGGTCCTCCTGCTATTAATGTTGTTATCAGAAAAAATCGTATAGTACGAAATCGTATCGGCACTGAGTTAGAACCCTGGTTGCCAGGTTCAAGAGGTATTCTTGTTTTTCGTGCAGCAGATTCTCTAATCACTAAAAATGAATTTTCTGGTAATTACCAGGATCATATTCATATGCCAACCAGTTCTTCAATAATTACAAAAAATGAAGTGAAAGGCGCTATGCGTGTTGGAATAGTAATAATTCAAGAAAATGCTACCAGCAATGCTATGGGTTCATTGATTAAGAAAAATGAAGTTGAAGATAGTGGTAGTGACGGTATTCAGATACAGGGTGATAATAATATCATCGTTGATAATGAAATAGAAAATTCAGGCGGGGCAGCAATTAAACTTTGTGGTATAGAAGTTGAAAATGATTGTTTGCAGCCTTTTGATGCCTGGTCTGAAGCAAGTGACAATATTGTTAAGAAAAACGAGTTAGAAGAGAATGCAGAAAATATAGTCAATAACGGTAGTAATAATATTATTCAACCGTAGTTTATAAACTGGCTATATTGTTTAAGTTATTACATCAATATAGACAGTGTTCTATAAAAAGCGTCGCGAATAGCTTTATAATAGTTTCATGATTAAAGATCTCTTTTCAGATAAAGACACATGCCATACTATTGATTTGGCAGGCGCGGATATCAGGCTATTTCCATATTATTTTGATACCGATGAGGCTGACTATTATCTTAAAGAATTACTAACTCAAGTTGAATGGTCAGAGCAGGTGATTAAACTTTATGGAAAAGAACATAAAGTACCCCGCTTAAGTGCCTGGTATGCCGACGATAATAAAAGTTATGAATACTCTGGTTTACGTACGGTTGGTTTGCCATGGTTAACAATATTAAAAGATATAAAAAATAAACTTCAAGATGTATGTGATACGCCTTTTAATAGTGTACTGGTGAATCGTTATCGTAATGGCAGCGATAGTGTCGGGTGGCATGCGGATGATGAGCCAGAATTAGGTTGCAATCCTGTTATAGCCTCTTTAAGTTTTGGTGAAGAGAGAACTTTTCATCTCAAGCACAAATATGATAAAAGTCTTAAAACGTCTATTGTGTTGCCTCATGGTAGTTTGTTGTTAATGCAAGGGGCAACGCAATCCCATTGGTTACATCAGATAGCTAAAAGTAAACGGGACATGGATGAACGGATCAATTTAACCTTTCGTTTAGTAAAATAAAAGTATGTCATTAAAATAGGGTGCAGAACATGTTGCAAAAGTATTTAAATATATCTTCAAGTAAATGGTATTGGCTTGCTTTATTGCTATTGGGTATCAGCCTTGAAGCTTCTGCTTTGTTTTACCAATACGTATTGGACTATCCGCCATGTGTATTATGTATTCATGTACGTATATGGGTGTTGGGTATGATTGTTATATCATTGTTGGCCTTGAAGTTTTATAAAAATAGCTTGGGTTTATTAACATCGCAAATAGTGATGACCCTATTATCTCTTGGTTTGTTTGAACGCTCTTATCAATTGCTGGGTACGGAACGAGGATTCGTTTATGGTGAATGTAATATGGAGTCCGGATTACCAGCGTGGTTTGCGTTAGATAGCTGGTTCCCTTCTGTATTTAAAATATGGGCTGCTTGTGGTTATACGCCTGAATTATTATTTGGGGTAACAATGGCTGAGGCGTTGATTGTGATGTCTTTTATTTTATTGTCGTTGAGTTTTATTTTTACAGTTTATTTATTTAACCGTCATTTTGTAAATAAATAACAATAAAAAAGCCTGCTTAAATTGAGCAGGCTTCGTGTCTTTAGGTTGGTTGTTAAAATAATTATTTAGTGGCTGCATATATTTGCATGGTGTGCGTTTTTCATTAATGTTCTAAATGAACTGCCGCTTAAATGAAGAAGTTCTTCATGGTTACCGGCTTCAATATAAATATCATTACAATCATCCAGATTGTAATCAACAACAGTTTCCATGCTATAGGCCTCACCAATAGGTGGGATTGCACCAAGGTCGCAATCAGAAAAGAGCAGTGATAATTCATATTCAGTCGCTAGGCCCATTGAGCGATCTAATAATTTATTTAGCTCTTTGATTTTTACGTGTTGGTCCGCGGGTATCAGAGCCATAACGTAACCATCTTCATCTTCAAGTATGACAGATTTAACCAGCTGAGAGCCTGGTATATGACTTGCGTTTGCGGTGTTCATACTAAAAATAGAATAAGAGTGATGAACGATATCGTAAGCAATATCGTGTTTAGCTAATTGTTTAATAAGTGTAGGAGCCATGTCTATGATTCATCTCCTGATTAATGTAAGGGATAAAACAAAAAGATGTATACATATACTATGCAATTATTAAAATAATAAGCAAGAGTTCTGTAATGAATATTTTTTATGATTAATAAAAATAGAATATGAACTCTTTTTTATTGTTACAGATGTGTGATTTTTAAGGATAAAAAATCAGTTATATTTACGCTCGATATTGATATTGATATTGCATGTTTAATGATATTAACAATATTGGAAACAGTAAAAATTACCGAGAGATGCGCGTTTGATTTCTCGCATTAGTTTTATTAAGGGGGAGATAGATTTATTAGATGAAATGGGTGAATGGCAAATGGCCAGAAGATTAGAAGATAAATCTCTAACGTTAATGCTTAATTAAAAAAAGCCCCGATAACAATTTATCGGGCCTTTTTTTGTAGCTCGTTGATTAAGCTGGAATCATTGAGCGAGCTGTAATGATAAGTGCTGCGAAAAGCACAACAAATATAACTACCATTAATTTCATACCACTTTTTACTTGTGCATCAGTTTGTTCTGACATTGTTCATTC
>JAUVDT010000064.1 GCA_030595185.1 Gammaproteobacteria bacterium | reverse complement strand
AAGAAGGTATGCAGGTAATATTTTTGGCATTTCCAGCACCTGCAAGACAATATTATAAGTTAGAAAATATTCTTAATTCATGGCAAGTACAATCGAATTTCCATGAAATATTTCCTGAAGCTGATAGCTGTCGTCATTGTGGCGGTTGTAATGCAACATGTCCTAAGGGTATTGATGTAGAAAAGGCCGTTGTGCTCGCTGCAAAAGGTCGTTTTCGAGAGGCGGGTGATTTGTTTGATGAATGTGTGCTTTGTGATTTATGTCAAAGTGCCTGCCCTGAATCAATAGCACCTAATCATGTGGGTATTTTTTCTCGTCGAGTAACAGCTCACCTGCACATTCGTCCATCAAATCTAATTAACCGTTTAGAGATGCTTCGCAAGGGTAAATTACAAGTAATTGTATAAAAATATATGACTATGACCGATACAGTGCTTTTTGAAGATGCTTTAGCAAATTATAAAGTTGTTAACGAACGGTCTTTGCCAGATATAAATTATGATGGTTTATTAGAGAAGTATCATCCTGATTATTTTAAAGATGCTTGTGTCACTCTTAATGTGGGTGTTAATAAAGGTGAAATTTGTCATTCTCAGTTAGCCGATTTGTTGCAGGCAGACGCGAGAATCGACGAGGCTGATCTCGCTGGCGCATCAATTATAGATACGGACTTATTGGTTATAGGTGGCGGAGGTGCTGGTTGTGCTGCTGCTCTTACGGCTGCCGAATCTGGGGTGCGTGTGATACTGGCGACTAAGCTGCGTTTGGGTGATAGCAACACAATAATGGCAGAAGGGGGGATTCAGGCATCAATAGAAAAAAATGACACTCCTCAGCAGCATTATGACGATACGATTCGTAGTGGTAATAGTAACAGGCCGGTAGATAAAGAACTGGTTGCAAAAATGGTGATGAATGCGCCTGATGTGATTCGTTGGTTGATACAGCAGGGTATGCAGTTTGATCTTGATGAATACGGTGATTTGTTAACGCGTAAAGCGGGTGGTACGACAGAAGCAAGGGTCACGTATTTTAGAGACTATACCGGTTTGGAAATGATGCGTGTCTTAAAAGAGGCCGTTCGTAGCAGTAATATCGAAGTGCTTGATTATGCGCCTACAGTGGAATTACTAACTAATGAAGAGGGTGATTGTACCGGTGCTGTCCTTTCTTCGTTAGAAGAAAATAGTTATAAAATGGTGAGGGCTAAGTCTGTCATTATTGCGACTGGGGGCATCGGTCGTTTGCATCTAAACGGATTCCCAACGTCTAATCATTTTGGTGCTACGGGTGATGGGCTGGTGCTCGCTTATAGAGTTGGCGTTAAATTACGTGACTTAGACTCCTTTCAATACCATCCTTCTGGCTTGGCATATCCTCAACATTTATCTGGAACCTTAATTACAGAAGGTGTTCGTTCGGCAGGAGCCTATCTTTTAAATGCCAATGGTGATCGATTTGTGGATGAGCTATTGCCGAGAGATATAGTGTCAGCGGCAATTATGCGCGAATGCAGTGAAGGTCGTGGCATTGATGCGGGTAATAATGTTAAAGGTATTTGGTTGGATACTCCTGGTCTTGAGCTGAAACACCCCGGCATCTTTGACGCGCGTTTCCCTAAATTAATTAAGTTGGGTCATAAATGCGGTACCGACCCTAGAAAACAACCAATGCTGATTTATCCAACATTACATTACCAAAATGGTGGTGCAGTTATTGATTCGCATGGGCAAACGAATATTCAGGGTTTATATTGCGTCGGTGAAGTGAGTGGCGGTATTCATGGGCGTAATCGTTTAATGGGAAATTCATTATTAGAAATAATTTGTTTTGGTCGGCGTGCCGGAGAGCATGCAGCGAAAAGCTCTCCAAGAAAAGTTCATGGAAAAATTACTATCGAGCATCTCAGTCGATTGCGTCGTGAATTGACATTATCTAATATGCCTATGGATAAAAAGTGTCCTATTTTATTCCCGTCATATGCCAAATTTGAAATTGATTCAGATTATTCTGGCTTACACAAGAATTCAAAAGAGTAAGTGATGGATGACCCGTTAAATCAAGTTCTATTGAATCAACAAAGCAGAATTGGATCTGATTTATCACTTTGGTTAGAAGGCTGGGGTGGCGATGGTTTGAATGTTGCAATGAGTGACCCTGCTGCAATTATTCCTGTCATTAAAGAAGCCGGTTTATTAGGTTTAGGAGGGAGTGGGTTCCCGGTCTATAAAAAATGGCAAGCAATAGCTGAGCAGAAAGGCAGTGATAAATACCTTATTTGTAATGGTAATGAGGATGAGCCGGGTACATTCAAAGATCGATTGCTACTGGAAGAAACGCCTTTACAAGTAATAGAGGGAGCGACAATTGCTGCGCTGGCCTGCGATATAAAACATATCATTTTTTATATCAATCCTAATCTTAAGGCTTGTCTTAAATCCATGGAAAGTGCGCTTGAGAGATGGCTGCAATCAGGATTTTATAAAGGTATCTATGAAAGTGGTTTGTTACTTAATTATAAAATATTAGCCAGTAGCGGGCATTATATTGCCGGTGAAGAAACAGCTGCAATTGAGGCGGTTGAAGGTAATTTTCCTTTTCCTCGAGGAAAAGTCCCAAGGCCGACAGAGTCAGGCGTTCATGGAAACCCAACACTGGTCAATAATGTTGAGACATTAAGTAATGTGTCTCATATTTTACGTAAAGGTGCGAAGTGGTATCAAAACTTAGGTATTGGGAATGCGAGTGGAACAAAATTGTATAGCCTTAGTGGTGATGTTTTATCACCGGGGGTATATGAGTTACCAATGGGGACGCCTCTGTCAGAGTTAATTTATAACTATGGTGGTGGCATGTTAGTCGGCAAAGAGTTAAAGGCTGTATTTGCTGGTGGTCCATCGAACACGATTTTAACTGAGCAGGGTCTTGACGTTAATCTTGATTTTGAATCGGTAAAAGTGAGGCGGGCAGCACTGGGTACAGGAGCAATGATTGTTGTGTCGAGAGGTACAGGTATCGTTAAACGTGTTGCACAATATATGGATTTTTTTGCTGATGCATCCTGTGGACAGTGCCCATCTTGCAAGACGGGTACTTATTACATGTCTCAGTTGTTAAATAAAATTGATACAGGAAAAGGTTCGAAAGCTGATTTAGATAATTTGGTGGATTTATGCCGAATCTTACCCGGTAGCGGTCGCTGTCATTTATTAGAAGGTGCTGTAAAAGTTGTTGATAGTTCGTTGTATCATTTTTTAAGTGAATATGAAAAAGCGTTACAAGAATAAAACTTAATAGAATACGTGTACAAAATAAAAGGATATTGTTTTTGGAAATAAATAAACAACTTGAAGTTATGTCGCATTTTGCAGGTATCCGGTTTGATCTGGTTCAAGCGGGTGGTGGTAATTCGTCAGTTAAGTTTGATTCAAAAGGTATGCTGGTGAAAGCGTCGGGTATTAACCTTTCTCAAGTGACAGAAAATGATGGTCATGTTCATGTTGATTTTAAAAAAACCAGAGAATGGTTTAAAGAAAACAGTCTTACTGGGCTCGATAAAAAAGAAAGAGAGAAAAAAGGTAAAGAGTTGCTTTCACTGATCACGCTTGGTGAGAATGGAAAACCATCAATAGAAACTTTTCTACATGCATTGTTGAATACATATACTTTACACACACATCCTATATCTGTGAATGTGGTTGCTGCACAAGAAGACTGGGATGAGGTCTTTCAACGTGAATTTCCTGCTTCCGTATGTGTTCCGTATGCGACGCCGGGAATTGATTTGGCGTTATCATTGTATGAAGAAATCATTAAAAGTAACAACATGCCAAAAGTTGTTTTTTTACAAAATCACGGTTTAATCATTTCGTGTGAAACGCAAGAAGAAGTTATCAGTTTAACCAATGATGTAACCGAAAAGTTGAATCAGTTACTTGGTCTTGATTTAGAAAGGTATCAAAACACATCTCACCTCAAAAGAATTATCGATCAATCTTGTCAGGGCTCGGCAATGGTGTACTGCAGTGATGATGCGGTAATATCAGAGTTTCTTTCTTTGGAGTCAAAGGATTTGGAGGTTTGGCCTTTTTGTCCTGATACTCTGATTTATTGTGGTGTTGCTCCTGTCTTTATGTCTTCTCTTGATGATTTAGGTTCACTAGATCGTTATTTCAAAATGTATTCTGAATCAGCAAAAGTCATAGTCCTCAATGGAGTGGTATATTTTGTTGCTGCAAGCTTAAAAAAAGCCAGAGAAGCAGAAGAGTTATTAAAGTTTCATTTGCTCGTGATTTCAAAAGGTACAAAAAAAGTATCGAGACTATCACTGAATGAAATTGCTTATTTATCAAATTGGGATGCCGAAAAATATCGGCAGGGAATCTAAATGCATATAATTATTCCGATGTCGGGTATAGGTAAGCGATTTATAGATGCGGGGTACGATGTACCAAAACCACTTATTGTTATTGATGGTAAACCGATTATTCAATACGTGGTTGAATTATTTCCAGGAGAAACTAAATTTACCTTTATTTGTAATCAGGTACATCTAGATACAACTGATATGAAGTCGATACTTTCACGTATTGCACCACAAGGTGAAATTGTTGCCATTGAACCTCATAAGTTAGGTCCGGTATATGCAGTTTCTCAAATTGCTGATCGTATCGATGATGATGAAGAAGTGATCGTGAATTATTGTGACTTTGGTACGTATTGGGATTATGAAGACTTTTTGTCGCATACGAGAGAGCGTGATGCCGATGGTGCGATACCGTCGTATAAAGGTTTTCATCCACATATGATTGGCAGTACGAATTATGCCTTCATGAGAGATGATAAGCAGTGGATGTTGGAAATAAAAGAGAAAGAACCATTCACTGACAATCGAAATGAAGAGTTTGCTTCAAATGGAACGTATTATTTTAAAAAAGGAAGCTACGTAAAGAAATATTTCAAAGAGTTGATGGATAAAGATATCAATTTAAATGGTGAATTTTACGTTAGTTTGATTTTTAACCTTTTAATAGAGAATAACCTAAAGGTATCTATCTACAGTATTCAACATATGTTGCAGTGGGGTACGCCCGAAGATGTTGCAGAGTATCGTAACTGGAGTAATTACTATTCTAAGGTAGTTGAGCCATTGCCAGAATGGAATGCTCAAAATAATGCAGTTAACTTAATTCCTTTAGCAGGTCGTGGTAGTCGTTTTGCTAAAGAAGGCTATCTTGATCCCAAACCGCTTTTGCCTGTTAGTGGTAAACACATGATTACGCAAGCGAGTTCTCAATTACCTAAAAGCCAGTCAAATGTATACGTGTGCTTGCAAGAGCACTGCGATGAATATGCTATCGACAAAGTTTTAAAAAATGATGATGCTTTGGCTGTTGTACAGATTATTGATGAAGTGACTGAAGGGCAGGCTGTTACTTGTTACTTGGGTTTGAATGGGGTTGATGATAATTCGCCGTTATTGATAGGTGCTTGTGATAATGGTGCGTTATGGAATCATGAAAAATATAAAACATTAATTAACGATGGATCTATTGATGCCATAATTTGGACTTTTAAGGACCATCCATCAGCTATAAAAAATCCACAAATGTATGGCTGGGTAAATACAGATGGTAATATAGCGACAGGCGTGAGTGTTAAAGTAGCCGTATCTGATGACCCATCTAAAGATCATGCAATTGTTGGAACTTTTTACTTTAAATCTGTTGCATTGTTTAAAGAAGCATATCAAGAACTAAAAGATAAAAATATTAGAATAAATAATGAGTTTTATGTCGATAGTTTGATGGATGTCTTAATTAAACAAGGTAAAAAAGTAGTTGTTTTTCCTGTTGACTCATATGTCTGTTGGGGTACCCCTAATGATTATGAGACATTTAATTATTGGCAGAGTTTTTTCCAAAAAAATAAAGATCATATATACAGCTTGAAAAATGACCCCTATGTGGAAGGTTCTACTGTAAAAGAACTTGATGCCGCTTTTAATAAGTTTGAACAGGAATACAAGTAATGTCACTTAAGAAGGAGTTGCCGCGTTTTCTTGTGGCTGGTTTTTCAGCAGTAGGCACAGATCTAGTGACTTATTTAATAATGATAGACTGGCTTAGTAAGCCAGTTGCTAAAGGCGCATCTTTTATATTAGGCTCAATTGTTGCCTTTCTTATTAATAAATATTGGACATTTGAAGCAAAACCTTTAAAAGTACAAGAGACATTCGCTTTTGTTGTGCTGTATGTGTCTACTCTTAGTATCAATGTCGCTGTTAATCATTTGGTTCTATATACTTTTCCGTTAATGCTTATGTTGGCTTTTTTGATGGCAACTGGCACGAGTACAGTATTGAATTTTATTGGTATGAAATTTTGGGTTTTCAAGAAAGAGATTAATTGATAGATGCATACATTAAATACTGATTTTTTCTATAAGTTTTCTGTTGTTTTATTGTGTTTGTTTGCGGCGCTGTATTATCAGGTTGCATGGCAATACCCTCTCATTGATGGATTTCCTCTTGTTGAAAAAATGCTGGACCCGCAATTCAATACATCTGACTTCTATACCAATACGTTTGCAGATTATTCTCCCAGATATTATATAGCTAATTTTTTTGTTATAGGCTCTGATGTGTTTGGAGTGCATTATACTGATTTCGTAGCTGTTGCTAATATAATTCGAATCTTTGTTGCTTTTTATGCGTTGTTTTATTTGTTTTTAGGTTTAACAAAAGACTATAAGGTAAGTCTTGTTGCTTTGTATCTTTCTAGTCTTTCTTTTTTAGCCGTTCCTAAAATGGTGGCGTGGTGGCCTTTAACGTATGACATAACAGGCTCTAGTTTGGCTGCTACGTTGTTAATGATCGCGTGGGCATTAATTGTATATAACCGTTTGTTATTAGCTTATGTGGCAATATCATTGGCTGTTCTCTTTCACCCTGTTGTTGGTGTGCATGGTTTGATTGTTGGTGGTTTGTTGTTTTATTCATCAAACGGTTGGCAGGGCATAGCCGGTGAATTTAAGAAATATTCCGCATATGTTGGTGGTGTATTAATTCTTCTTGCCTTTTTAGCTAATTTTGTTCCCTATGTACAATCTTTAGATGGTTTCTCATTAGATAGTGAGCGCTTTATTGCTATCAATGCATATTTCAAACATTCACATCATTTTATACCCTCTCATTTCGGGTGGGAAAAATGGTTATCTTTTTCAATGTTTTTTCTTTTCTTTGTTTATATGCTTTATAAAATGAGAGAAAGAGTTAAAAACTTGAATTTTATAAAAGTGATTGTTATTTATTCTTTCATAATGATGATTTTAGGGTGGGTGTTTATAGAGCTGCTTCCAACTCGTGCTGCGGTAACGTTTATACCCTATCGTGCGTATTCTATTTTTATTCCTGTATATGTATTGGTTGCTGCTCTGTTTATGGTTGAAAGATACAAGCAAGGTGATTACATAGCATTTCTATTAATGCATTTGTTGTTTTTACCCTATAACAGCGTTGGTCTTACCTGGTATATATTTCCTGGTTATCATGAGTTGATGTTACCGACCGTTATGCTGGTCTTTGTGTTTATGTATATGGTCTTTGTTAATAAAAATATATCTGTTGTGAAAATAATCAACAATGGACTTGGTAGGGTTTTTAAAGCAGAAAACTTTTATAAGCTAATTGCTGTTATGTCAGTGCTAATAGTATTGTTTGCAGGGTTTAGGTTTAGTATTAAAATTCCTGATTTAAACAATTCGCCAGAAATCTATCGATGGCTTAATCAGAATATCTCAGAAAAAGATCTTATTGTGGCAGAGTTAAATGCTGCCAATAATCAAAAGATTCGTCTGATATCAAGACGTGCGCCCGTAATTAGCAAAGATTTTCCATTTTTAGAAAAGTATTTTGAAGAGTGGTATCAGCGTTTTACTGATGTTTATGTTCATCAAGATACTGCTGTAGGGCATATTGATAGTCGATCAGCTAGTGATCTCAATGAATTGTTGGATAAGTATGGTGCGGTGGTGTTATTGCGTACTAAGCCTCTTGATGTTAATGAATATTTTGTGCTGATTGATGAAGTGAAAGGCGAAAAGGCTAATGCACTCATTTATAAAAATAAATCTTTGGTAAAGTGATATATGAAACTATCAATAGTTGTTCCTTGTTATAACGAAGAAAAAAATATACCGCTGATTCTGGAAAAGTTTAGCAGTGTGATTCATAGAGATGATGTTTGTGTTGTCCTGGTTGAGAATGGTTCAACTGATAATAGTGCTGAAGTTATAGAAAAATTATTACCAAGCTATCCCTTTGCTAAGGTTGTTGTAGTGAAAGAAAACTTAGGCTACGGTTTTGGCATATTAAGTGGTTTGCGGGCTTGTGAGTCTGAATTTATTGGTTGGACTCATGCTGATATGCAAACTGACCCAGCTGATGTCCTTAAAGCGCTGGATATTGTTGAATCATCTAAAAACCCAATCAATACATACGTGAAAGGTGATCGAAAAGGGCGGCCACTATTTGATCAGTTGTTTACAATAGGCATGAGTATTTTTGAAAGCATGTTTTTGAGAGCAAAACTTTGGGATATTAATGCTCAGCCAAATGTGTTTCACAAATCATTTTTCGATAGTTGGAATGAAACGGCACCGCATGACTTTTCATTGGACTTGTTTGTTTTGTATCAGGCTAAAAAGAAGAACGTTGATCTCTGTCGTTTTCCTGTTCGCTTTCCTGAACGTTTACATGGAAGCTCTAGTTGGAATGATGGGCTGAGTGCTAAATGGAAATTTATAAAGCGTACTGTTGAGTTCTCAATTAAATTGAAGGCTGGCCTGTAATGGAATATATAGCGCATAGAATCAATACGGTTAAAGAGCTGAATGAAGTGCCTAAGTCATTTGGTGTTGAACTGGATCTCAGAGATTCTGGTGATCGTCTGATTTTGCAGCATGATCCTTTTTCTTCTGGAGAAGACTTTGAAGAATATTTGTCGTGTTATCAGCATGGCACAATGATATTGAATATAAAAAGTGAACGTATTGAGTCGAAAGTTTTAGAACTTTTAACAAAGTATTCTATTAAAGAGTATTTTTTTCTGGATAGTTCGTTTCCAATGATCAACTTATTGAGTCAGCAGGGGGAAACAAAGTCGGCTCTGCGTTTCTCTGAGTTTGAAGGTCTGGATACTATATTTAATATGAAAGGGCGATGTGATTGGATCTGGGTGGATTGTTTTACACGGTTACCTATTACAAAAAAAATTGAAGAAGAGTTGAAATCTATGGGGTTTAAATTGTGTCTGGTTTCACCTGAGTTACAGGGGCGTGAAAAAGATATATTAGAGTATAAATCTTATCTGGAAAGTGAAAATATTATGTTTGATGCAATATGCACTAAAAAACACAATGTTGACCTCTGGTCTCGATAGATTGTTGGGGTGGTTTTAAAAATGTTGTACCGTTCTTTTAGTTTGTTGTTTGTTATTTTTTTCTTGTCTGCTTGTGATTATCGAGTGAGTTCAGAGTTTGTTGAAGGTGTTCATGGTCGGGCTGAAAAACAAACTGCAATAGAAATCGATACGGAGGGTAATATGTTTGGGTATTACGAATATTTACCCAAAGGTTTTGATGCTACTAGAAACAAAAAATACCCATTGGTATTTTACTGGAATGGACAAAACTCGATTGCTGGTGATGGGAAAGCGGGTTTAAAAGGCTTGTTGACCCAAGGCTTACCCGAGTATATTAATGATGGCAGGCATTTTCCTGCGATCATAATATCGGCACAAATGAAGTATGGCGATTGGAAAACAATCGATATACATCCATTTGTTGAATATATTGAAAAACGCTATAAACAACATATTGATTTTAATCGTATATATATGACAGGGTTTAGTGCAGGTGGTGGCTTAACAATGCGCTACGCTATGGAACATCCTGAGAAATTAGCCGCTATAGTGCCGGTTGCTCCTGCTATACGGTACCCAAAAAAAGATGATCCAAGTGAAAAGTTTGCTAAAGTAAGTTCGTGGATATTCCACAATAAAGGCGATGGCGTTGTTGAGCATGACCGAAGCCTTAAGTGGCAAGCCGTTTTACAAGGTGTCGGCGCCGATCATAAATTTACTTTTTATAATGATGAAGGGCATTATGCCTGGTATAAGGCATATGCTGATCAGGCTTTATGGGTTTGGTTGTTATCACAGACGAAATGAGATTTATTGTTTTAACTTATTAAAATTCAAATGATAGTTATATTGGTTTTTTTACGGAGGAAAAATCATGAGCAAATTATCTTTAACTTTATTCCAGATTATTCGTGTCAGAAGTATTCATAAAACTCTTTTGTTTTTTCTTTTTTCCCTTCTCTTAAGTTGTGGCAGTGATGGCCAGCCACTGAATGAAGATGAAGATATTGTTATAAATCCCCCGCCTGTTTCTTGTGTGCTTCCTGTTTTGCAGGGTACTACTTATTATGTAGCTACTGATGGAGACGATACGACTGGTGTAGGTACAACTGACTTTCCGTGGGCAACAATTACACATGCGTTGGATAATGCAGATGATGGAAGCACTATTCTTGTACGTGCTGGAACCTACACTGGCAGAATTCGTATAAGAGGGAGTTTTGCAACAGGTGTTACTGTTCGTTCTGAAACACCATACATGGCAAAGTTAAGAAATAATGACAGGGTGCTGACATTTTATACTAATTCATCGGGATGCGAGGGTATCACGCTAGAAGGTTTTGATATTGCACATAATAGTGCTAGTTCATCGCCAATTGTTGTGCATATTGAAGGTGGTGGTAACGGTGGTGTCTCAAGGATAACGCTTAGAAATAATATTCTTCATGATAGTTTTAATAACGATATTATCAAATTAAATAACTCTGCTGTTGATGTGACGATCGAACGAAATATTTTTTATAATCAGGGTGCAAGCGATGAGCATATTGATATTAATAGCGTAGAAAATATTACCGTTCAAGATAATGTCTTTTTTAATGATTTTTCTGGTAGTGGCCGAACAGATGATTCAGTTTCAGCAAGTTTCATTGTTATAAAAGATAGTAATAGCGATAGTGACTTATATGTGGGTAGTCGAAATATTAATGTGCGACGGAATGTGTTTTTAAACTGGCAAGGCTCTATAGGTGCAGGTTTTTTATTGATTGGTGAGGATGGTATGTCTTATGCCGAAGCGTTTGATGTTCTGGTCGAAAATAATTTGTTTCTAGGTAACTCATCGAGTTCAATGCGTGCCCCATTTGGGATTAAAGGTGGCAGGGATATTACTTTTCAGAGTAATACGATAGTAGGTGATTTGCCTGCTAATGCATTTGCTGTTCGTATAAATCGAGAAGGGGCTAATATTGCTGCTAGCAATATTAATTTCTATAACAATATCTGGTCAGATAGCACCGGTACAATGATTGACTTTTCTGATACTTTATCAGGAGATGTCGCGTCATTTGTATTATCAAATAACCTTTACTGGAATGCGGGTAACGCAATTCCAAATGATTCATCAGATTCAGTGAACTATGCAAATGATGCGTCATCTGTCAGTGGTGATCCTGGTTTTCAAAGTCAGAGTGGGCTTGTAATTCCTCGATGGCTGGATAATACACAAGCATTTGCAGATGGTTCGGGTAGTGTTTGTGAGGTCTTTTTAAATCTTGTAGAAAATTACGGTATACCAAGTGCAACCAGTGTCGAAGTAAATAATGCGGATGCATCAAAACTACCTTCAGATGATATTTCTGGAAACGTGAGAGAGGGGAATTATATTGGCGCGTATTCAATTCAATAATTCTTTGAATTAAATGATTGTTAAATTTAGGTGATTTTGTCATCCAGCATAGACATCGCACATAAGAAAACAGTAAAATACCGCAAATATCTATTCTAACGGGAGTCTGGCTTGGTCAGGCTCCCGTTTCTTATATCTAACGGAGGTCATTTTGAGGCAATCGGCACTTTTGGCGCTGGA
>JAUVDT010000054.1 GCA_030595185.1 Gammaproteobacteria bacterium | reverse complement strand
CTCTGCGCTCTCTGCGCCTCGGTAACTGCTCCTGCGTTACTCTACCTTCTGCATCCATGCAGTCGTCTGCGGTGAAATCTTTTGACCTTGGTTTTTAATGACCGCTTCAGGATGGATTGAGGCATTCGAATAGGTTGTATCTAAAGGTGTGATTTATTCTGTTAGGCCAAATCGCAATCAATACAGTTCATGTAATGTACTAATAATATATTTTAGGCAATAAAAAACCCGATCAATCCGTGATCGGGTTTAGCCATCCTAGCAGACTTGGTGATTAGCCTCGCGCATAACATCCTGTATTTTCCACTCGTTCCTTTGAGAGTCTCTGACTTTCCTTTGATTCCCTTTCCCTGAGACTCCTTTACTTCCTGGTAGTAATATAGCTTCCTTGCAGACCTATCTCCCTAGGTCTGTGAAGAATTATGCACGAGGGTTTTGATTCTTACTATGCGTGTTATCGTAACGTAACGTAGGGAAAATGAAGCACGATACGTAGGATAATTCTTACAGGGGCTATGGCTGTTTCTAATCGTCTTTCTTCTTATCAAGTATGGCATATAATTCTAAAAAACAATAAAGGACGTCGCGATGCATCATTATCTATATCCAGAATTGCACCCTTATGAGCAGCAGTTTTTACAAGTAGATGAACATCACCGCTTGCATATTGAGCAATCGGGTAACCCCAACGGTATTCCTGTGATATTTTTACACGGTGGGCCGGGGGCTAATAGTGAGCCCATGCACCGACGCTTTTTTGACCCTGAAAAATACAGAATAATTTTGTTCGATCAGCGAGGTTGTGGGCAATCATTGCCTCATGCAAGCTTGCAAGATAACACCAGCCAGGACTTAGTCAATGATTTAGAGCGTATTCGTGCGGCACTAGAAATAAAAAAATGGGTGGTATTTGGTGGGTCCTGGGGCTCAACATTGGCTTTACTTTATTCACAGGCGCATCCGGCTAATGTGCTGGCTCTGGTAGTACGTGGCATCTTTTTATGCCGTGATGAAGATGTGAAATGGTTTTATCAGCAGGGAGCCAGTGCATTGTTTCCCGAGTACTGGGAAGATTTCATCGCACCCATTCCAGAGTCTGAGCGCGGTGATATGATCCAAGCTTATTATAAAATTTTGACCGGAGAGGATGATGTGGCCAAAATGCGCGCGGCTGAGGCGTGGTCGGTTTGGGAAGGGCGTACAGCCTGTTTGCAAACCAATGATGCGGTGGTGGATTATTTTTCTGATCCCTATGTTGCATTAAGTGTGGCGAGGATCGAAGCGCATTATTTTGCTAATAACAGCTTTCTGCAGCCAAACCAAATTCTAAATGAAGCTCATAAATTAAAAGACATTCCCGGTTATATCGTGCACGGTCGTTATGATGTGATTTGCCCTGCTCAGCAAGCATGGGCTTTACATCAGGCATGGCCTGAAGCGGAATTAAATATGATAGAAGATGCAGGGCATGCAGTGAGTGAGCCGGGTATTACACAGCGATTGGTAGAAATTATGGATGAGGTAGTGGTAAAACTGTCATGATTGCATTATTACAAAGAGTGACTGAAGCGGCTGTTGAAGTCGATGGAAAGCAGATTGCCAGTATCTCAAATGGCTTGATGGTTTTGTTAGGTGTTGAAAAAGGCGACGATGAGCATGTGGCTAAGCGGCTAATTGATAAATTATTAAAATACCGTGTTTTCTCAGATACTGACGATAAAATGAATTTAAGTCTGCTGGATAGCGAAGGGCAATTATTATTGGTGCCGCAATTTACATTAGCCGCTAATACCAATAAAGGCTTGCGTCCCAGTTTTTCTTCAGCAGCTGCGCCAGCAGAAGGCGAAAGGTTGTTTAATTATTTTGTAGATCTAGCCAAAGAATCACCCTGTGAAGTGCAGACAGGTTGTTTTGGAGCAGATATGAAAGTAGCTTTGGTTAATGATGGGCCGGTTACATTTTGGCTGCAAATAACGTCAGAGTAAAAAAGATGGGCGTGTTTGACATAAATTACAAATAACCCCCACGGTTTGTACAAACCGTGGGGGTTATCACATAGAGCTAAATTTACAGCTCTGTGCTTCCACCAGCATTTTTAGCTAAGGTGCTGCCACCAAAAGCATCATCATCTTCATAATGAATGTTTTTTACACCAGTATCATCGACCACATAAAAAACTGGAATCGCAGTACCTAATGGTAGGCCTGCATTAAAACCTGAAACAGCAGTAACGGTAACAGTGAGTAATGTAACAGCTTCGGTATCACTTAATGGTCCGCTACCATCAGAGGCTGTTGGTGCGCCACCCGTGATGCCGATCCAGCCAGTAATTGCTGAAATATTGCCCGCTGAAATTGTTCCTTCAACAGTTCCAAAGTCAGTTTCAGCTGTGCAGGCTGAGTCACTGTATTCAGCTGAGCGACCAACTAGTGATGAGCCGCTAATTGTTTTTGTGCTTTTGTAATAATCACTGCCGCCTTCTAATGAGCGATCAACGCAATCTGTGCTGTATGAGCCATCAAGACTGACCATTACGCCTGATACAGAAATAACGGAAATAGGGTTTCCACCAGTTGTGGTTGTGTCGCTGCTACAACCATTTAGTAATGCCAATGAGGCAGAAACTATCATTAGGGATTTCAAACTAATCATATGTTTTCTCCAGTTTAAATTATTATTTTTTAAGGTTAATCAAACGAGGGCGAAATTAAACGCTTTGATTATTATCGTCTTATTTTTTATGTATTTAAATTGACTGAATTCATTAGATAAATATGATTAGACAAGGCACCTTTGAAACACAACCATTCCATTAATTTAGAGTGGTTGCAATTAATAGAAGGCCAAATACTACAGCGACTCAATGACCGATTTTGATAGTGTCTAATCAGCTTTATGCCTGCCAATCTGCCTTGATATTAGTTTTGACTTAATAAAGTCCTATATAGGTGAAGAAAAATACCTTTAAGTAGTGGAAAAGTAAGATTTTTAACCTGAAAACAATACAATCCCTGTCTTATCCGTTGTATCCTATGTCTTTTAAATGTCGGAGTTTGCCGCATGGCGGAACGCAAGGCTGAAATAAGCCGCGATACACTGGAAACCCAAATTAGTGTCAGCATTAATCTCGATGGCACTGGAAAATCCAACTTTGAAACAGGTGTGGCCTTTTTGGATCACATGATGGATCAAATTGCCCGTCACGGCATGATTGATCTTGATGTGCGCGCAATGGGTGATTTACACATTGATGCACACCACACTGTTGAAGATATTGGTATTACATTGGGCCAAGCGTTCAGCAAAGCCATGGGCGATAAAGTCGGCATTACTCGTTACGGACACGCTTACGTGCCGTTAGACGAAGCATTGTCTCGCGTTGTGATTGATTTTTCAGGTCGTCCAGGGCTTGAGTTTGATGTGGACTTTAAACGCGGCATGATTGGTGAATTTGATGTTGATCTATTCCACGAATTTTTCCAGGGCTTTGTAAACCACGCCAATGCGACATTGCACATTGATAATATCAAAGGTCGCAATGCACACCATATTGCTGAAACCGTATTTAAAGCATTTGGTCGCGCTGTGCGTATGGCAATTGAGCCAGATCCTCGCATGCAAGGTATTCTGCCATCTACAAAAGGGGCGTTGTAAGTTCCAATGTCTTTGATAGCAGTTGTTGACTATGGCATGGGGAACCTGCGTTCGGTTTCTAAAGCCATCGAACATGTGGCCGGCAGTGCCGATCGGGTAATCGTGACTTCAAATCCAGAAGATATTCATAATGCGGATCGTGTGGTGTTCCCGGGTCAGGGTGCGGCACGCGATTGTATGAATGAATTAAAAAGATTGAAGTTAGATCAACCGGTGCTGCAAGCGGCCAAAGAAAAACCTTTTTTGGGTATTTGCATGGGTATGCAGGTGCTACTGAGTCACAGCGAAGAAAATCAGGGCACGGATTGTTTGGCTCTATATGAAGGCAACGTGCGTCATTTTGATAAAGACATGCACGGTGAAGACGGTATGAAATTAAAAATACCGCATATGGGCTGGAATGAAGTGAACTGGGCGATAGAGCACCCGTTGTTACATAACATCGAACAAGACAGTCGTTTTTATTTTGTTCACAGTTATTACGCAGACCCTGCCGATAGTTCACTGATTGCAGCACGCAGTCAGTACGGTGTTGATTTTGCCTGTGCGCTAGCTAAAGATAATGTCATGGCTGTACAATTTCATCCGGAAAAAAGTGCAGCAGACGGTTTACAACTTTTAAATAATTTCTGTCAGTGGAATGGACAGCCATAAATTAGGACTGGAGACGAGGCAAACTATGTTATTAATACCTGCAATTGATCTTAAAGATGGTAAATGTGTACGCCTGCGACAAGGCGACATGGACGACGAAACCATATTTTCAGAAGATCCAGTTGAAGTGGCAGCCAAATGGGTAAAAGCCGGAGCGCGTCGGTTACATCTGGTTGATTTAAACGGTGCTTTTGCCGGTGAGCCAAAAAATGCTGAGATAGTGCATGAGATTTGCAACGCATTTCCTGATCTGCCTGTTCAAATCGGTGGCGGAATTCGCAGCGAAGAAACCATAGAAACGTATCTTGATGCCGGTGTTCGTTACGTTATTATCGGCACAAAAGCGGTTCAAGAATCTCATTTTGTTCCTGAAATTTGTGCAGAATTTCCAACGCACATCATTGTGGGCTTAGATGCTAAAGATGGCAAAGTTGCAACCGATGGTTGGTCTAAGTTATCAAAGCACGACGTGATCGATATGGCACAGCGTTTTGAACATGATGGTGTTGAATCGATTATTTATACAGATATTTCACGTGATGGCATGATGAAGGGCGTGAATGTTGAAGCAACGCTTAAATTAGCGCAGGCGATTAATATTCCTGTGATTGCATCCGGTGGTATTACCAATATGGATGACATCAAAGCCCTAAAAGCCATTGAAGACGAAGGCATTATGGGCGCGATTACTGGCCGTGCGATTTATGAAGGCACATTGGATTTAAAAGAAGCGCAGGCTTGGGTTGATAGTCAATAATGTCACTTGCTAAACGCATAATCCCCTGTCTTGATGTGGCTAATGGTCGCGTCGTAAAGGGTGTTCAGTTTGTCGATATTCGCGATGCTGGTGATCCTGTAGAAGTGGCTAAACGCTACGATGCAGAAGGCGCGGATGAAATTACATTTCTTGATATCACCGCGACTTCAGATAATCGCGACACCATTATTCACGTTGTTGAACAAGTTGCGGAACAAGTATTTATTCCGTTAACCGTTGGTGGTGGAGTGCGTGCAGTTGAAGATGTACGTCGTTTATTAAATGCCGGTGCCGATAAAGTAGCGATTAATTCAGCAGCAATATTCAATCCTGAATTTGTGAAAGAAGCAGCTGATAAGGTTGGTTCGCAATGTATCGTTATTGCAATTGATGCAAAAAGAGTGAATGCAGAAGGCGAAGCCGATAAATGGGAAATTTTTACCCATGGCGGTCGCAAAGAAACCGGTATTGATGCCGTAGAATGGGCTATCAAAATGGTAGACTATGGTGCGGGTGAAATATTGTTAACCAGCATGGATCGTGATGGCACTAAAATTGGTTTTGATCTTGAATTAACGCGTGCTATTACCGATGCGGTGAATGTACCTGTTATTGCATCAGGCGGTGTTGGTAATTTAGACCACCTTTCTGAAGGCGTAATAAAAGGCCATGCCGATGCCGTATTAGCGGCGAGTATTTTCCACTTTGCTGAATATACAATCGGCGAAGCAAAACAGCACATGGCCGATCAGGGCATAGAAGTGCGTTTATAAGATGCGTCGATAATGTCAGATCAAAAAATAAACTGGCTCGATCAGATAAAGTGGACTGATGATGGTTTAGTACCAGTCATTGCGCAAGATGCAGAAAGTGGTCGCATCTTAATGATGGCATGGATGAATCGCGAAACATTGGCAATGACGGCCGAAAAAAATGAGGCGGTTTATTGGTCTCGTTCGCGGCAAAAAATATGGCACAAAGGTGAAACCTCTGGTCACACGCAAAAAGTAAAATCGATTCGATTAGACTGTGATGCAGATGTGATTGTTTTACAGGTTGAGCAGCTGGGTGGTATTGCATGCCATACTGGCCGCGAAAGTTGTTTTTACAGTGAACTAAAAGATAATGAATGGCAGGTTGTTGAACCTGTTTTAAAAGATCCGAAGGAAATCTATCAATGAGTAATGATGTCCTGAAACGTCTTGAAGAAGTTCTGGAACAGCGCAAAAATGCCGATCCAGATTCGTCGTATGTTGCCAAGCTTTATCACAAAGGCCTGGATTCAATTTTGAAAAAAATTGGAGAAGAAGCCACCGAAACAGTAATGGCAGCAAAGGATGGAGAAAAGGAAAAAATAATCTATGAAACTGCAGATTTGTGGTTTCATTGCATGGTGTTGTTAACGCAACAAAATATTAAAGTAGAAGATGTTTTGAATGAATTGGATCGCCGTTTTGGGCTGTCTGGTTTAGAAGAAAAAGCATCTCGAAAAGCAGATTAAGTAATAGATTAAATAACCGATTAAATAATAGATTAAAAAAATATTTTTGGAGAGTAAAAATGGGTATTAGTATTTGGCAGTTAGTAATTATTTTGGGTATCGTGGTTTTATTATTCGGTACAAAAAAATTACGTAACATTGGTGGTGATTTAGGTAATGCCATTAAAGGTTTCAAAAAAGCAGTAAAGACAGGCGAAGATGAGGCTGATGCTGCTAAAGGTGCTGCAAATGAACAAATCGCACAAAAAGAAGATGGCCGTGTGATCGATGCTGAAGTTAGCAAAGAAAAAGACGATAGTAAATCTTAAGCTGTTTGTTAAAGGTATTTGATTCATGTTTGATATAGGCTTCTGGGAAATAGCACTGATTTCCATTCTCGCAATGGTGGTCATTGGACCTGAACGTTTGCCAGGTGTAGCACGTACGGTCGGCCGTTGGTTTGGAAAAACAAGACGCTTTATCGAGGGTGTTAAAGAAGATGTATCAAGTGAGTTTGATACGACTGAATTAAAGCGCCTGTTACATAATCAAGAAGTACAGCTTAAAGAATTGAAGAGTAAAGTGGATAGTGAAGCGGGTAATCTTCGTGAAGGTTTTTCATACAACTTAGACGATCAAGATCAAAAGACCGAAGACGCTGATAAAGATGTTGAAGATGATTACCTGGAATTCATGGATGAAGATGAAGAAAAAGACCATGAAGATATAGCAGCAGAAAAACGCTTAAAAGAACAACAAGCAATTGAAGCGGCTGCCTTGTCTAATAATGATGCCGATGTAGCTGACACTGAAACAGATAAAAAATCATAAAATGACGGAAAACAGTATTTCACCTGACAAGAATCAGGAACCAGAAAAAGGCTTTATGTCGCATCTGTTAGAATTGCGTGATCGTATGATGCGTATGGTGCTAGCTGTATTGATATTATTTATTGCATTATTCGGCTTTTCTGAACAAATATTTACTTTTGTCGCACAACCTTTGCTTTCATTGATGCCAGAAGGCACGTCAATGATTGCAACCGGGGTTGCATCGCCATTTCTAGTTCCTTTTAAATTAGTATTAATGGTATCGGTGTTTATTGCGGTACCTTATTTGTTATATGAGTTATGGGCATTCATTGCGCCTGGTTTATATAAAAATGAAAAAAGCATGGCAGTACCATTGCTTCTTTCAAGCATCATTCTTTTCTATTGCGGTGTTGCTTTTGCTTATTTTGTTTTATTCCCGTTACTGTTTGGTTTCTTAATTGCCATTGCGCCAGAAGGCGTGGTGATGATGACTGACATTGGACAATATCTGGATTTCATACTGGCTATCTTTTTTGCCTTCGGTATTGCATTTGAAGTGCCTATAGCTGTATTTTTATTAATAATGATAGGGGCAACAACGCCTGATGCATTAGCAGAGAAACGCGCGTATATTGTTGTTGGTGCCTTCGTTATCGGAATGTTTTTAACACCGCCCGATATTATTTCTCAAACGATACTCGCAGTGCCTATGCTTTTATTGTTTGAGGCAGGTTTATTGATCTCTCGCATTGTTTTGAAACGTCGTGCTGAAAACCAGGATGACGAAGAAGAAGATGATGATTATGAAGAAATGTCAGAAGATGAAATGGATGACGAGTTAGATCGTATGGAAGCAGAAGAGGATAAGGAAGAGACTGAGAACGATAAAACAGACGATAAGTAAAATTATATAGATGGTTGGGCGCGGAAATTATTGATTAACTGTTTAACCTTTAGTCAAATAATAAAAAAAATAAGTATATAAACGCCCAGCCTGGCGCAATCAATGGAATATGATGAAAACAGAAGTTGAAAGACTAAAATCTGAAAAATTGAACCTAAAGTGCCAGCTTAAAACATTGGTACAAAATGCGCGTCTCAATGAAGAAAAAATGCAACGTTTTTCTGAAATGGAATTGTTGTTAATCAGTACCCATTCCCTTCGTGACTTATTACAAATTATTATTACCAATTACCGAAATGCTTTTGATTTAGACAGGGTCTCATTAATTCTCATAGACCCGGACTACGAGTTATTACGTTTCCTTGATGAAACCGGTTTACAGCTGGATCAATTGCCAGAACTAAAGCTATTTTCTGACTCAACAGAGCTAGAAAGGTGTTTTGATAAAGAACTGTCACCAATACTTACAACGTTTGAACCCAAATATTCTCGTTTATTTGTTGATGCAAATAATCTTCTGCAATCAGTGGCTTTGATTCCGCTTATTCGACAAGGGCGGTTAATCGGTAGTTTGAACCTTGGCAGCCGAGAACTTGACCGTTTTCAAGAGTCTAGCAGTACAGACTTTTTACAGCGTTTGGCGGCCATTATTTCCATTTGTTTTGAAAACTCATTAAACATTACACGATTAGAAAGAATGGGAATGACGGACCCATTAACCTGTGTTTACAACCGACGATTTTTTGAGCAGCGTTTAGTCGAAATTGTTTCCAGCTCGGTTCGTTATACTTATGAGCTGAGCTGCATGTTTTTGGATGTTGATCATTTCAAAAAGGTAAATGATAACTTAGGGCATCAAGTCGGTGATTTAGTGTTGCAAGAAGTTGCGGGTATTATTAATGAGTATCTTCGCGGTAGCGACATGATGGCGCGATACGGTGGTGAAGAGTTTGTTGTTTTATTGCCTCAAACACCTGTAAATGATGCGGTTGCTGTGGCAGAGAGAATAAGAAAAAACCTGGCAGGTCACCAGTTTAATTTAGCCGAAGGTAAAACTCTGTCGATTACGCTGTCAATTGGTGTAGCCAGCATGTGCGTTGGGGATATGGGGAAAACCGCAATTGATTTAGGAAGAGACCTGGTTAAAAGAGCCGATTCCGCGCTATTAAATGCAAAGTCTTTGGGTAGAAATAAAGTCCTATTGGCTGAGGCGATATCTGAAATCTCAGACCCAGTGCTTTAGTTTAGTCGCAAACCTTGTAAGAATAAAAAAAGGCCACCAGTAAACTAGCGGCCTTCAAGAGGATATTTACATATAACATACCTTTAATTAACCGGTTTAATGATCAATTAAAGACATCAAGCATCAGTGTTTGAGCAATGTTGCTTAGGTGTATTAGATACGTTTTGGTAGCAAAAATGAATAGGGTTGATCGTGTGTTTTTTTAGGGGTTTACCCGTGGTTTTGTTTTATGTCTATGATAAATATCAATTTATATTTATTAAATTTTTCATAAATCAGTAGTTTTTTTATAAAATTGGCTATTAACAGGTCATCTTTTAACGGTAATTTGGGGTTCTTCATGTCCTCAATATGTCTTTGTTAGTCTTTAGTGATTATTTACTGTTAGTTTTAATGGCAAAAACGGATCATATGCAAACGATCGATAAAGGCCACTTGTCATAACAGTGTTACCGAGAGCTCATAAATGTTCATTGCTTCTAATTTAGTTTTGAAAAAATGTGCTATCTTTAATTTTAAGAGAATGTCATCAGGATGCATGGTCAATGAGTCTGTTTAAAAAATTGGTATTAATATCAGCGTTTGTGTTCGCAGGTTTGGCGACGACACAAGCTAATTCAGCTGAAAGTAGCGTGCAAACTCGTATTGTGGGTGGAACAGAGTCTGTTGATGGAGAATGGCAGTGGATTGTGGCCTTATCTCGGAGTTCGAGTACAGCTGGTGATGACTTATTCCAAAATCAATTTTGTGGTGGATCTTTAATTCACGAATCCTGGGTTTTAACGGCAGCTCATTGTGTTGTTGATGCCTTTGATAATCCTGTTTCAGCAAGTGGTGTTCATGCCTTTGTGGGTGCATACGATTTGATTAATTCAACAGGTGAGTATAGAGCCGTTGATTTAGTGCTTGTTCACCCAAATTATAATTCGACGACGACAGATAATGATATTGCCTTATTAAGACTCGCTACACCTTCTAATGTAACACCTGTTTCGCTTATCGATATCTCTGTTGCTGCTACTTTAGAAACAGTTGTTGATGATGACATCAGTGACTTTACTGTTATTGGTTGGGGTAGTACCAGTGAAGATCAAAATAACCCTTTATATCCTTCAATTTTGAGAGAAGTGGACTTACCTTATGTTTCTAATGATACCTGTAATAGCAGTGCTCTATCTGGGCAGCTAACAGATAATATGATATGTGCTGGTGTTTTCGCTGGTGGTATCGATTCATGTCAGGGTGATAGTGGCGGGCCTCTTATTTTTTCAAGTGGTGGACAATTGAGTGGTATCGTTAGTTGGGGTATCGGTTGTGCTCAAGAGGATAGTTATGGGGTTTATACGCGTCTTAATAATTACACCACGTGGATAGGTTCAATATTAAATGGATTCATTGTTTCACCTGATATTCAGTTTGGTAGCTGGTTATCAAATACGACTATAACCGCGATATTAACCATTCAAAACTCTTCATCTAGTACGTTGACGTTGAATAGCTTTAGTACGACAAATCCAGCATTTACAGTGCTTGGTAATAACTGTGGTTCGATTGTGTATGCAAATACAACTTGTGATGTGACCGTTGAGTTTGCATCGGGTTCATTGAGTGGAACGGTGAGCGATACAGTAAGTATTGGTACTGATTCGGCTTCTGTACCGGTCATTACAGTACCGTTGGAAGTAACAGTTGTTGCAGAAACATTTTTTAGTAACGTGCAAGCTGATAACTCTGTTCAATGGGGAGTAGCAGGAGATAGTAATTGGACTGAAATACCTGAAATTTTCGGGTATTCATTGCTTTCAGGTTCAATTTTAGATAATCAAAGTAGCAGTCTATTTGCTTATGTTGAAGTACTTTCAGACTTAAATCAAACAGAAGTGAGTTTTGACTGGAAAGTGAGTTCTGAGCCAAATTATGACTTTTTAGAGTTATGGGTTGATAATTCTAAAGTAAGTACTATATCCGGTAGTAGTGGCTGGTTAAATAAGTCTATTATTTTGACTGGCAGAGGTAGTCATGTAATTGAATGGCGTTACAAAAAAGATTATTCAGATTCTGCGTTTGATGATGCAGGTTGGGTTCGTAATATTTCGTTGCAAGTAACTACAATTGGTACCAGTAGTTCTGGTGGTGCAATATCAGGTTGGGTTTACTTAATGTTTGGTTTACCATTAATCATGAGAAGACGCTTTAGAAAGCATTAAAACAAAGTTTCCAATAAAAAAACCGGCTAAGCCGGTTTTTTTATGTCTGTGATTATTTAATCAGTCGCCCATTAATAATGGTTTGTTGTACCTGGTGTTCAAAGTTCCAACCTAAGAATGGGGTGTTCTTACCCTGACTGTTCATATTGTCTGTTTCTAAGGTCCAGTCTTTAATTGGGTTGATGATGACTAAATCTGCTGTTGCACCTACCGACAAGTGGCCTTTATTAAGGCCTAAAATTTTGGCAGGTGTTGATGTTAGGGCAGCAATAGCCTGAGACCAGGTTAACGTTTCTTCCGATACGAGCTTTAATGTCAAAGGTAATAAAGTTTCTAAGCCGGAGATTCCTGGTTCTGATGCAGGGAAGGGATGCAGCTTTGCATCGTCTTCATGGGGTTGGTGATCTGAACAGACGGCTTGAATAATACCATTGGCTATAGCGTGTCGAAGCACATCTCTATCGCGTAATTCACGGAAAGGCGGCAGCACATGACAGTGACTGTTATAAGTACTGAGATCCATTTCTGTTAAAAATAATTGATGCACGGCCACGTCTGCTGTGACCTTTAAACCTTGTTTTTGAGCTTGTTCGATTAAGCTGACACTTCTTGCTGATGATAATCGGCCAAAGTGAACGCGAGCACCAATTTCAGCGATGAGTTCAAGGTCACGGGCAATAATGGTGCTTTCTGCTGCATCTGGAATGCCGGGTAAGCCAAGTCTGGTTGCGACAGCACCTTCATGCGCGCAGCCTTCATTGCTTAAATACGGGTCATTGGGTTCGATGAAAACAGTCAGGTCATGTGACGATGCGTATTCTAAAGCGCGACGCAAAACCAGCGTGTTGGTGATCGGCTGTTTAGCATTCGATACACCAATACAACCGGCCTCTTTAAGCGCAGCCATTTCACTGAGGTGCTCGCCTTTTAATTTTGATGTTAATGCGCCTAAACAAACAATGTGGCTATGAGCAGCATCTTTTACGCATTGGTTAATCAAATCAACCACTGCGGTTTCATCTATAACCGGGTCGGTGTCTGGCGGGCAGCACAGAGTGGTGATACCGGCTTTGGATGCTGCGATCGTTTCAGAGGCAATAGTTGCCTTATGTTCAAGGCCTGGTTCGCGTAAGCGGGCGCACAGGTCGATGACTCCCGGAATAACAATTAAGCCGCTTGCATCTATTTCTTTTGCATTCGCTGCTTTTTCATCATCGATATGGTCATCGATGGCAACAATATGGCCATTTTTAATATAGACATCTTTGACCGCATCTAAACCATTGGCAGGGTCGATGACTCGGCCTTGTCGAATAATAAGGGCTTTAGACAGGCTCATTTATCATCTCCTGTCTGTGCTGTGCCAGCTCCTGCATTAGCACCAAGCGTCATCGACATCACCGCCATACGCACAGCGATACCATTACTCACTTGCTCTAAAATAACGGATTGAGGGCCATCTGCAACGCAGGATTCGATTTCGACACCGCGATTAATGGGGCCAGGATGCATGACAATGGCATCAGGTTTTGCGTATTTTATCGTTTCGCTGGTAAGTCCGTACTGCTGATAATATTCCAGTTCACTGGGTAACATGGCGCCTTGCATGCGCTCTTTTTGTAAGCGCAGCATGATCACAACATCGGCATCTTGTATGCCTTGTTGTAAGTTGTAGTGAACTTTAACACCGAGTTTTTCGATATCTGCTGGCAGTAAAGTGCGCGGTGCAACCACGCGAATCTCACCGGTGTTTAATGTGTTTAATGCATGAATTTGTGAGCGCGCAACTCGCGAGTGCAAAATATCGCCGACGATGGCAACGCGTAATCCACTGAAGTCATGACCTTTTTTCTGTCGTATGGTCAGCATGTCCAGCATTGCTTGTGTTGGGTGAGCATGACGACCATCGCCCGCATTTAATACGCTGATGTAAGGTGCAACATGGCGAGCGGCAAAGTGCGCGGCACCAGAATCTTGATGGCGGATAACAAACATATCCGTTTGCATGGCTTGCAGGTTGTAAAGCGTGTCGAGTAATGACTCGCCCTTGCTAGTTGCCGAAGTGCTGATATTGATGTTTAAAACATCGGCTGATAAACGTTTAGCGGCTAATTCAAAGGTGGTGCGAGTTCGGGTGCTGGCTTCAAAAAATAAGTTAGTAATGGTTTTACCGCGTAATAAAGGCACTTTTTTTACCGTGCGGTTATTAACGCTGGTGAAGTTTTCAGCGGTGTCTAAAATTTCAGTAAGGATCTCGCTGCCCAGACCTTCGATGGTAAGAAAATGTTTTAAGCGGCCATTTTCATCGAGCTGGATATTCCAGTGATCCTGACCTAATAACGGGTTGGTGGCGCGGGCATTTTTATTAACCATTATCTTGATCTTGACCTTCAACCTGTTTGATTTCAAAAGCCAGTGGTTCTGGACCGGTGAGTTTAATTTGTTCGTTATTTTGTAGCTTGAGTTGCAGGCCAGCAATGTCAGCACGGATAGGTAGTTCATGGCCATCGCGTTCAACTAAGCAAGCCAGAGTAATCGATGCCGGGCGGCCATAGTCAAATAACTCATTCATGGCGGCGCGAATGGTGCGACCTGTTTGCAAAACATCATCGACTAATATGATGTGCCGACCTTCAATTTCGTTAGGTAAAGTACTGGGAGTGACTTGCGGGTGCATTCCAATGCGAGAAAAATCATCGCGATAGAAGCTGATATTGAGGGTTGCTAGCGGTTCAGAAATGTTGAGGTTTTTATGTAATTGTTCCGCTATCCATGCACCGCCGGTATGGATTCCCACCATCATGGGATTATTGATTTGTTTTTCTTTTAACGATGCAGAGAGTTTGGTGCTTAGGTCTTGAATTAAACTATCGGGGCTAGGTATTTTTGTCATATTGTTCTTGTAGCCAAGTTTCAGTGATTAGTGCTGCCGCTAGTTTATCAATTTCATCCTTGTTGTGCTTGCCTATTTTTTTATGTTGTTTTAATTGCTCTTCGGCTTCAAAGGACGATAGGGTTTCCGATACGGTAAAAACGGGCAAGCCAAAACGGCCGTGCAACCTTCTTGAGAACTTGTCGGCACGTAAAGTCATTTCGGTTTCTTTTCCATCAAGCAGATACGGCAGCCCCACGATCAATGCTTGAGGTTTCCACTCTTTGATCAGGCTTTCGATTTTGTTCCAATCGGGTTTGTTATTTACATTGGTGAGTGTTTGTAATGGGTTGGCGTGGCCGGTCAATGTCTGGCCAGTGGCGATACCAATGCGCTTGGCACCAAAGTCAAAACCCAATACAGTTTCGATGGGTTTTTTCTCTTTTTTAGGTTTACGTATTTCGTTATCAGGCATGTCCGGCATCGTTACTTAGCAATTGCAAATCAACTCCTAGTAATGATGCCGCAGATTCCCACCGCTTTTCAATAGGTGTGTTAAATATAATGTTACTGTCGGCTGGGCAGTTTAACCAAAAGTTGTTGGCGATTTCGTCTTCGAGTTGTCCTTTCCCCCAGCCTGCGTAGCCGAGAGTGATCAATGACTTTTCGGGGCCTTCGTCATTGGCGATGGCTTTCAAAATGTCTTTTGAGCTGGTGAGTTGTATGTCATCTGTGATTTCTAAGGTGGCATCCCATTGTTTATCTGTTTTGCTGTGCAGTATAAAACCGCGATCAGTTTGCACCGGGCCGCCGTAATAAATGGTTTTATGACCGACTTCGGCAGAGTTGGCTTTAATTTGAATCTGCTCAAGAATATCCTGCAATAAAACATCAGATGGGCGGTTGATGGTAACGCCCATTGCGCCTTCTTCATTGTGCTCACAGATATAAGTCACCGATTGGGTGAAATTAACATCATCCAGGCGCGGCATCGCAATCAGGAAATTATTGACTAAGTATTGGCTTGAGTTGTTTTTTGTATCCATACCGATAAGCATATACGGTAATTCGAACTTTATTGTGCAATTTTAAAAATAAATGAATATTTTTAGGTTTTACAGAGGCGAGTTAGCGGCTACTGAGCTTGTTTTTGCTTTCAAATACCCAGCTACGAGTAATGTGAATGACATCGGCTTCCTTTTTTAACTTTTCAGGAAATAT
>JAUVDT010000132.1 GCA_030595185.1 Gammaproteobacteria bacterium | reverse complement strand
ATACACGCAAATAAAAAACATAGGGATAGTACTGGCTATTAGTCCACTTTATTTCAGTGTATGGAATTTTTTATAGCGTTAATTTGCGTTTATTAGCGGTAAAAATATTGTTTTTAATGTTTGTTACTTAGGGTAGATCGCGCCCAGTACAACTCGCGAATGAGCCCCTGTTACCAGTGGTTCATTTGCGGGAATCTTATTGATGCAGCAATGTGCCAGCCAGGCAAATGCAGCCGCTTCAACCCAGTTGGGGTCAATTCCATAATGCGATGTATTTTGTATTACCCTATTGCCCGACAATTCTGCAAGGCGTTCATTTAAGTAATCGTTATAAGCACCGCCACCACAAATAATAATTTGTTGAGTCTCAGGAAAGTATTGGTCGATAGCGTCAATAATGGTTTTAGCTGTTAATTCGGTGAGAGTGCGTTGTACATCTTTGCTATCGATAGATGTATCGTTGAGATACTGTTTTATCCAGTCGAAATTAAAATATTCTCGTCCAGTACTTTTAGGAATAGCTTGGGAAAAATAGCTATCACTCAACATCTCGTTGAATAATGCCTCTGAAAGCGAACCGCTTTTCGCCCAGTTACCGCCTTTGTCGTAATTTTCATTTGTGTGTGTGTGACACCAGCTATCCAGTAAAACATTACCGGGGCCTGTATCGAAACCGGCTGTTTGTTCTTTAGGGTCTTTAGGTAAATAACTGATATTAGCCATGCCGCCAATATTAACAATGCACCTATTTTCATTATTGCTGGCAAGTACTGCACGATGAAAAGCCGGTACTAAAGGTGCGCCCTGGCCGCCTGCTGCAATGTCTCTGCGGCGGAAATCGCTAACGGTTGTAATACCGGTTAACTCGCAAATGCGCGAAGCATCGCCAATCTGTAAAGTAAAAGGCGTTTTATTGTCGGGGCGATGTCGAATGGTTTGGCCGTGTGAGCCAATGGCTGAAATGTCATCAGCAGAATAAACTGACTCGGTAATTAACTGGTTGACGGCTTGTGCAAATAACTCGCCCATCTTTGCATCCACTTCTCCCAGTAACTCAATATTATCGCCGCCTTTATTATTAATTAAGGTGAGTAATTGTTGTTTGAGCTCAGAGGGGATAGGGTAGTCAATGGCGTGTTTTATGCTGACCCGATGCTCCGTGATATCAACGATTGATGCATCAATCGCATCAAGGCTGGTACCGGACATCAGGCCGATATAAAGCGTCATGCTATTGGTTTAAAGCCAATTGGTTGCGATTGAGTACATCCAGTTGGGCAAACAAATGCGCAGTATCTTCGCGGAAGTTTGCTAAGTGTTGTTTGCTAATGGCTTTAGCGCTTGGAAAACGTACGGTTAATGGGTTGCGGTGAACACCATTTAATCTAAATTCGTAATGTAAATGTGGTCCTGTCGCAAGACCGGTTGAACCAACATAACCAATGATCTGCCCCTGCTTTACGCGACGACCGCTGCGTGCTTTGCGATTGAATTTTGAAAGGTGAGCATACAAAGTGCTGTATCGGCTGCCGTGTTTAACAATAACCACATTACCGTAACCGCCTTTTTTACCACGATAAATAATCTTGCCTTCACCTGAGCTGCGAATCGGTGTGCCTCGTCTGGCGGCATAATCAATGCCTTTATGTGAGCGGTATTTGTGCAATACAGGGTGATAGCGTTTGGTGGTGAATTTTGAACTGATATAACTGAATTTTACCGGGCTGCGCAAAAATGCCTTTCGCATATTTTTGCCATCTACTGTGTAATAACCCGTTTTATGTGTTTTTGGGTCTTCGTAGCGAGCTGCGCGATAAGACTTACCGCGGTTAATAAATTCAGCGGTTAATATGTTGCCGTTCTTTACTTTAGTACCGTTTTTGTAAATCTCTTCGTAAATAACAGTAAACGAGTCGCCTTTGCGAATATCCAATACAAAATCGATGTCCCAGCCAAAAATAGCAGCCAGTTCCATGGTCATATTGTCATTGAGTCCCGCTTTTTGCGCCGACATGAATAATGAGTCATTAATAACGCCAGTCGCATGACGAGGGCGCATATCAATATTGTGTTCGATAGTGGTGGTTTGTAATTCGCCGGCTACGCGTTCAACTAAAAGTGACTGGCTGAAGTTGATATCATAATGAAGGCCGGTAAGTATTCCTTCGTTATCACTGTTTAATTTGATAACTTCACCCGGGTGAATTTTTAACAGGTGTTTTACAGCGTTTTTTAGCTGCATAAATTCAATGAGCTGGTTAGCATTGATATTAGCGCGATCAAATAAAGCAGAAAGACTGTCGCCCGATTTAACTTTAACGGTTTCCCAGTTAGCAAACTTGTCTTCAATGTGGCTAACAGTAACCGGTGTTAATAGGTTGTCTGGTAATTCAAGTGGCTGGCTAAGGCGACTAAAGAAAGTGCTGTTGCTTTGTTTTTCTTCTAAACTGAGTAATTCTGTTTGAGCAGAGCTATCTGTAGCGGGTTCTGGGGTGTGGGCGATGACGGCGCCAATAACAATACAGCCGGCAGCGAACAGTCCCCATCTCAGTTTTGGATGGCGTTTTTCTGTTGTAAAGCTTCGTTTACGAAGATCTTTGTTTATAAAGGTGTTGTAATTCACGGATATATATACTTATTTTGTTTTCGTAAAGATAACGGTAATGAGTGGTCAGGTCAATTAAATTACCTCAAAGTGGCTTATATAGTGACTTTTCCGTGAAATTAAGTATTGTAGAGCCCGTTTTGTATCTGGAGAGAGTCATGGCTGCGGTCGAAGAATCATTAAATATCATTAAACGAGGCGCTGAAGAGATCCTTGTTGAAGCTGAATTAGTTGCAAAGCTAAAAACAGGTAAACCGCTCCGTATAAAAGCAGGTTTTGACCCTACTGCGCCAGATTTGCATCTTGGTCATACCGTGCTCATTAATAAGCTACGCCAGTTTCAAGATTTAGGGCATGAGATCTTATTTTTGATCGGTGACTTTACCGGCATGATTGGTGACCCGACGGGTAAAAGTGTTACCCGACCACCATTGACGAAAGAAGATGTGATTGAAAATGCTAAATCTTATGAGCAGCAGATCTTTAAAATTTTAGATAAGAGTAAAACAGAGGTCATGTTTAACTCCACCTGGATGGATAAAATGAGCCCGGCTGAAATGATTCAGTTAACGGCCAAACACACAGTTGCGCGTATGTTGGAGCGCGATGATTTTAGTAAACGTTACAAATCCGGGCAATCAATAGCCATCCATGAATTTTTATACCCATTAATACAAGGTTATGACTCAGTTGCCATGAGAGCAGATGTTGAGCTCGGTGGTACGGATCAAAAATTCAATCTCTTAGTGGGTCGTCAGTTACAAGAAGCTTATGGCCAGAAACCACAAGTGGTTCTTACCATGCCGTTACTTGAAGGTTTGGACGGCGTGCAGAAAATGTCGAAGTCATTGGGTAACTATATAGGTATCGATGAAGCGCCGGATGAAATGTTCGGTAAATTGATGTCGATTTCAGATGACCTGATGTGGCGTTACTTTGAATTATTAAGTTTTCGTCCTGAATCAGATATAGAAGGCTTTAAGCAGCAGATAGCTGATGGCACTAATCCACGCGATATTAAATTTATCTTGTGCGAAGAGATTGTTTCGCGATTCCATGACCTGGCTGCAGCGCAACAAGCGCAACAGAATTTTATTGCGCGCTTCCAGAAAGGCGCAATGCCCGATGATATAAAAGAAGTATCGGTTAAATCGGTTGATGGAAAAATTGGTATCGCCAATCTATTAAAAGATGCCGGTTTAGAAAGCAGTACATCAAATGCAATGCGAATGATTCGTCAGGGTGCGGTAAAAATTGACGGTGAAAAGGTCGAAGATACCAAGCTAGTGGTTGTGGCAGGTGGCGATGCAAAGATTTATCAGATCGGTAAACGCAAGTTTGCAAAAGTGACAGTCATATAATTGATCAAATACTAAACGTATAGAGCGTTTTTTGTTTGGTTTTTAATCAAAAAAACATTAATTCAGGTTTATTTCAAATTAATGACAAATAGGTGTTGACGGTGGGGCAAGTGTCCCTATAATACGCATCTTCCTGACGAGAGACAGGAAAGCAAGTGGGTGTTATTACTTGTAGCAACAAAAAGTTTATGAAATTAGTGATTGTTTTATTATCATAAACGTTGTTATAATAGCCGGCTTGCTGCAGCGACAA
>JAUVDT010000037.1 GCA_030595185.1 Gammaproteobacteria bacterium | reverse complement strand
AAGTAAAGCCTGCAGGTGTATCTGGTGCCGTTACATGGTTATCCCAAATTGCGCTAGTCTCACTTGTTACATTTTTTGAATCATTGCTCATCAAAGTCTCCAGAATTAAATAAAGTTACGTTTCTAATATTAATAGTTTTTACAAAATTGAAATTCGATTTACTTACGTGCCACAGAATGTTTGTTGAACCACTTCTTGAGGTTCAGGTGGCTGCATGTAGTGATCCTTATCTTCTTGATACTGGAAAGGATTTTGTAATACAGCATGTAATGCATGGAACGGTGCGAAATCATTACGGTCTTCCGCTGCTCTAATCACGGCTTCTATCTGGTGATTACGGGGAATATAAACTGGATTAACAGATTGCATATTAGTTTGCCTTACTTCATTACTTAAACTTTCCATAGACAATCGTTCACGCCATTTAACTAACCATACATCAATGGTTTCTGGCTTAGTAAATAAGTGGCGAAGATTAGTATCTTTATCACTGCTATCTGCATCTAACTGTGACAAATAATAAAATGTTAAAGTAAAATCTGCACGACTTTCTGCCATCGTATCTAATAGTAATTCTAAAAGTACCTTATCATCTTGTGGTGTAATCCCCTCAGCTGCTGTTAAACCACATTTAGCTCTAAAACCTGATAACCATTCATCAGCGTAGCTATTAATATAATTTTGTAAAACATCCTGCGCTAGTTTTACTGCTTCATCGGGATCATCTGAAAATAATATTAATAAACATTCCGCTAAGCGTGAGAGATTCCAAACACCAATATTAGCTTGATTGTCATAAGCATAACGTCCCTGACGATCGATAGAACTGTAGACCTGTTTATGATTATAAAAGTCCATAAAAGCACAAGGACCATAATCAATGGTTTCACCAGCAATCGACATATTGTCTGTGTTCATCACGCCATGAATAAAACCTAACTGCATCCACTTTGCTATGAGTTTTGCCTGGCCTAGTACCACCACTTCAAATAATGCGAGATACGGATTTTGTGCCTCTATAACCTCAGGGTAATTACGTTCAATCACATAATCAGCTAACTTTTTCACCGATAGATCATCACCCTGTCGAGCAAAATATTCGAAGCTACCAACGCGAATAAAACTTGATGCAACACGGGTAATAATTCCACCCGGTGATAATTTTTCTCTTGGTACTTCCTCACCAGTCGTCACCGCAGCCAAAGCTCGCGTTGTCGGCACATCCATTTTATGCATCGCCTCACTCAGCAAGTATTCGCGCAGCACAGGCCCTAAAGCCGCACGACCATCACCGTTACGAGAATAACGAGTAGGCCCCGAACCTTTTAACTGAACATCCAGCGAACCGCCATCGTCAAGATCAATTTCACCGAGATAAATAGCACGACCATCACCTAATTGAGGATTAAAGCCTCCAAACTGATGCCCGGCATAAGCCATCGCCAATGGTTCACAAGACTCATGAATAACATTGCCAGAAAAAACACCCGCAAGCATAGCTTCATCAAGAGAAGATGCGTCCACACCAAGCTCAGCCGCCAACTCATTGTTAAATATAATTAAACCAGGCTGAGCAACAGGTGTCGGCTTACATTTTTCGTAAAAACCCTCACCTAACGTCAGGTATCTATTTTTGAATACGAAGTTTATCAATGGTTATCTCAAGCAGAAAACAAAGTAATTGAGTCATTTTAACGCAACTTAGGTAATCAATTGCCTGTGAAAATATGTGGGAACAGGAAAACAAGGTTTTAGATAAAGCAATTAGAGCCAATAGAGCCAATAGAGCCAATAGAGCATCATGCTGAGCTCGAGCATTAAAGACATAGTGGCTAAGGGCGAGGCTATAATTCACGAATATTATAAACAATTAAAATCTAATCCCAATTTATGTTTTTATTGGATTAACTTGCTGCTATCCCGTATATTACTTTTATTAAGTTTAAGAGCCCTCAAGAAGAAGGCTCAATCTATAACGTTGTAAAGGATTACAAATGTCATCATTTAACTCTGCATTAACCCCAATTCTCACTCCAATTACGCCTTTTGATTCTCCTGATGCTAAACGAATCTTATTTGATAAGATTGACCGTATTCCTGATTTAGTTAACTCAAAAATTTCTTATTTCGATGGTTTTGTTCTAACAGAGTTACGCCCTTATCCACCTATGTGTATGGGAAAGTACACATCAGTGATTATTCGTAAGGTTCAAGACCAAAAAGAAATTGCAAAAATACAGAACCCTGAAGCCAGCAAAAAAGGTGAAGATAATTTCTATGGTGAATTATTAAGCACAGGTTTAAGTTGCAGTGCCGCTGCCTTATCATGGGTAGTAGTTGGTGGGAGTGCTGCCGTTATCCCAGTTTCCGGTGGCGCAAGCACTGTCATAACTATTTTATCATACAGTGCAGCAACTGCATCGTCCCTACAATGCATGAATTCAGCATACCGTTTATATAACGAAACCAACGAGGATGGTTCAGAAACTAATGCCTGGCTGGATAGTCAAGATTGGTATACCCGAACATCAACCGCTCTTGATTTTGTTTCTGTTGCTGGTGGAGTCGCTTCTGTAGGAGCTACATTAAAAACGGTTTTAAATTTACGTGCTGCAGGCACGACAATGAAAGAAGCATTGAAAGGGTTATCACGACAGTCACGAAAACGCTTAACCGAAGAAATCATTCGCGCAAACAACCCTAACATTAGCAATAAGATATTAAAGAGTTTAGTTGCTGCAGGAAAATACCCAAAACGATTTAGCAATGTTAATATTACTAATTCTTTAAGGCTACAGCTTAAAGATGCAATAGGCGCATCACTTAGCTTTGCTGGAAGCGCAACGGGTGGAATCATGCGCGACCCTCAGCGTATCCCTAATTTTATAATAGGCATCATTGAAGAGTTTGACGTTTACTAATGACATCTGCATCACTGACTGAATTGAAAGAACTAACAGACAGCATTAAAGCTGGTGAACGTGTTATTTTATTGCCACCTGGAATTTTTACCTTAATTGCAATAATTGGTTTATTAATTACTGCTACTGTTACATTTTTTGGATCTTCGATTTCTATTTTTGCCAGTGAAGTCGAGATACCAATAAAAGTAGCTATTCAATTTACCAGCATGGGTATTTTTCTAATATTTGTTATTTTCCCTTCTTTAATGGTATTTCAAGGCAATAAAAGATTTTCTACCTTGTCTATTTTTTATTCGATTAGTTTATTAATCTTGTCTTTATTATTAACTCTTGCAGCTGTAACAAATTTAATAAACAGCGATGCCTCTATAACACCCTTACTAATTAGTTTTGTTTCTAGCTTGTTAGCGTACATACTATTACGTTCAACCAGCTTCTTACTTTTAAAAGAGTTTTTTTATTATTTAAAAAAGACTTAATTCCCTTCATCAAAACCACTCAGCCTCTCTCTATTAAAATTAACAATCTGTTATAGTTAACTGCATAAGCTTAGATAAATAGAGCAATCTCGGTCAGGATTCAGTGATTAAACATAGGCAATATATTCCCATTGAGGAGGAAACGTTTTGAATGGGACTAAGGCCAAAGCTTACGCAGAAAGAATTAACCGAGTGTGTGATTATATCTATCAACATTTGGATGAAGAGTTACCGCTGGAGTTATTAAGTGAACTGGCACACTTTTCAAAATTCCATTTCCATCGACAGTTTAGTGAATATACCGGTATAACAATTAACCGGTTTATTCAGCTAATGCGATTGAAACGTGCGTCGTATCGCCTGGCCTTTGCCAAAGATGAACGGATTATCGACATTGCGCTAGATGCACAATTCGAAAATCCAGAATCTTTTTCCCGTGCATTTAAAAATGCATTCAAACAAACACCCTCTCAATTTAGAGCAGAACCTCAGTGGCCGGAATGGCATACCAAGGTTCACTTACAACTACCAAATAAAGAGGGATACCAAAATATGAACAAAGAAATAGATATAAAAATCGTTGATTTCACACAGACTAAAATAGCGGTACTGGAACATCGCGCGGCGCCGAATCGAGTAAATGAATCTGTCAGTAAATTCATGGAATGGCGTAAACAAAGCAAACTATCACCCGTTAGCACCAGTAAAACTTATGGTATTGTTTATGACAACCCTGAAACCACGCCGCCAGAAGAGTTTCGTTTCGATCTCTGCGGGTCAGTAGAAGAAGATATCCCAGATAATCAGTACAATATCAAATCAGGTGAAATCCCTGCTGGTCGTTGCGCCGTATTACGACATAACGGCAGCCTTGATAATATAGGTGAAACCGTATGTTACCTATACGCAAAATGGCTACCAGAAAGCGGAGAAGATCTACGCGACTACCCCTGCTTTTTCCATTACCTAAATCTAATACCGGAAGTGCAGGAACATGAATTGCAAACAGATATTTATTTGCCGTTGAATTCATAATAATCACATTTAAAGGGGGTGCTGATTCTTCCCCTTTAATTTTAATTATTAAATTTCCAGATCAATATCCGAAATTCATTATTCACCATAAATCTGCACACTCACTTTACGTGACCGAGGGCCATCAAGTTCGTACAACATAACAGACTGATACTGCCCCAAAACCAATTCACCTTGCATCAATGGAATCACCTCAGAACTTCCCAATAACATGGCAGCGAGATGTGAGTGTGCATTTTCAGGCTCATCATCAGGGCAATCTCTTAATGCGATATCGTTATGTAAATACTTATCTTTGGCAGGAATCAATCTATTTAGAAAAGTTCTTACATCATCAATCAAACGCTCTTCATTTTCATTAATAGATATCGCTGTGGTGGTATGCTGTGACGTCACCGTAACAAAACCATTGTTAATGTCAGACTTTGCTACTACCGCCTTAATATCCGGCATCAAGTCATGCAACGAAATCCCCTGACCAGTTTCTAACTCTATAATTAATGGAACAATCTTCAATGTTTTTACCTATTTCTCTACAATTATTAGTTAATTTAATTAAGTTATTGAGCAATAAAAATTGATATTTCTATTTTCAAAATTAGCTATAAAAAATACTCTTCGATCCTGTCAAACGCCAGGTTAATCATATCCTCATGCACACAATATGCCATACGCACATGATGTTCACCAGACGGACCAAAGGAACTTCCCGGTGTAACCGTTACCTTTGCATTAAATAATAAATCCAGTGCAAACTCTTTCGAATTTTTATGCTCCGCTACAATCTTAGGAAAGACATAATAAGCGCCTTCTGGTTTCTGGCTTTTAAAAATATGCGAGACCCTGTTTAAACGCTCTTCAATTAAATTTCGGCGTGATAACAGAATTCTCTGAAATTCCTGTTTATGTTTAGATGGCTGCGATAAAGCAACAATACCCGCAAGCTGTGAAATTCTTGGTGCACAAATCATCGTTGCATCATGCACTTTGATGGCTTCGTGTTTTAATTCTTCAGGCAGAATCATATAACTTAAACGCCAGCCACTCATGGCATAGGATTTAGAAAAAGAATACAGGTAAATCACATGCTCACGAAACTCTTCAACCGAAGCGAGATTAAAATACTTTTCTGTATTTTCATAAACAAAGTCACTATACGGATCATCGATGATGACAAATATATTATGGGCTTTTGCAATCTCCCCTACTTTTATCAGTTCTTCTTTGGTAAATATTTTTCCGCTAGGATTGGAAGGCGACACCAGTACAATCGCCTGAGTTTTATCAGTTATTAATGACGGTAGCTTTTCAATATCCAGTGCCCAGTTATTTTCTTCATTTAATGGCCAATAAACCGGCACTCCATTGAACACTTTAATTTGCTGAATATGCGATGCAAAACAGGGATCAGTCAGAATGATTTCATCACACGGATCCAGCATGGTATGAAACAAGGTATTTAAGGACTGCATATTACCCGCGCCGATCATTACGTGTTTATCGGCATCGACTTTTATACCCGTTTTCTGTTGATGTATTTTAACTACTTCTTGTCGTAACTCTGGTAGACCGTCGGGCAAAGTATATTTACCGGCGTGTTCATCCGTATCCAGAATATCTTTTATGCCTTGACGAATATACTCCGGTGTTCTGAATGATGGCAGACCCCAGGCCAGTGATACAGCTCCCGGAACACCTGCGCTCAGCATCGCCATTTCTTTGATGGCAGAAACTTCTGATTCATGAACATTACGATTAACAATATCAGTGATAAACGTCATTTGTATTTCTCAAAAAAAGTTAATAAAATGTTTTGGTATATTATAAGGGTTCTATTTTTATGGTTGATAAGTTATGGGCGATAGCTTTTTATGACGTCAATATAATTACTGTGTTCGTAAACAGCAGGGTCAATAACACAAGCCTGACTAACACTGCCCTTCATCTGCTGAACTGATTCATATTCATTTTCTGTTAACCAGTGCTGCAATTGAGTTAGTAATTCAGCACAATATTCTGGACCTTTTTCCAGCAGCACTGCACACAGATACACCACATCAGCACCTGCCAGTAGTGCTTTTACAATACTATCGACATCATGAAAACCGCCAGTAGCTGCCAGTGATAATTCAACCCTGCTTCTAATCAAGGCAATCCATCTAATTCTAAGCAGAGACTCTTCAGGGTTTGATAATTCGAGTCGCGGCGTAATTTTCAAAGATTCAAGATTTATATCCGGCTGGTAAAAGCGGTTAAACAGAACAACACCATCCGCCCCATTCGATTGCAGTTTTTTAACCATGTTTGCAACAGATGAAAACTGTGATGATAATTTCATCGTCACAGGAATATTTACCTGCTCGCGTAATTGATTTAATAAAGTAATATAACGGTTTTCAACTTGCTCCCCTGTTTGCTCAGGATCAGCCGCAACATAATAGACATTTAACTCTAACGCATCAGCACCTGCCTGCATCAGTTCTTTTCCGTAATCTATCCAGCCTGTATCAGAGACCCCGTTAAGGCTCGCAATCACTGGAATAGAAAGTGATGATTTTAATTGTTGAAGATGATCCAGGTAGCTCTCAAGTTCACTTTTATAGTTCTCGGGAACAGGACGATACGACTCGGCTTCATAATTACCCAATGCTTGTGAGTGCACAAATTTTTCAAGTTGCCTTTGCTCATGAGATATATTTTCTTCAAACAAAGATGGTAACACTATGGCCGCAATACCAGCATCTTCCAGTCGTCTTGCATCATCAATATTACCGGTTAACGGTGAAGAGGATGCAACTAGTGGATTTTTAAGGGACAGACCCAGATAACTCGTTGTTAAATCAATCATGATCACTGTCCTTTTGCGTATTAGAATTATTATTGTCAACATTCTGGTCGACATGCTGTTTGATAGCAGTGGCCAGCTTTCTATGCGGCGGCTGTGTTGAACCGGTTCCATCCCATGGCAAGTCTGCCAGTTGCTGATAAAAATGATAACGATGCAACACATCTTCCTGCGACTGTTCTAATAACTTTTCGGCAGTCTCCGGATGTGTTCGCCACAGCATACTAAATCGAATTTCTGTTTCAATAAAATCCCGATAAGGAATCGAAGGCTCCTTGCTGTCCATATGCAATGGGTTAATTCCCCGTTTTGCATTCTGTGGGTTATATCTGAACAATGGCCAATGCCCACTATCAACGGCCAGTTTTTGTTGCTTATGGTTATTTTTTAAATCTATACCATGAGCAATACAGGGAGAGTACGCGATAATTAATGAAGGCCCCGGATAGGCTTCCGCTTCATTGAATGCATGGATAGTTTGTATATCTTTAGCACCATAGGCAACATGAGCGACATAAACATTTTCATAGTCCATAGCCAGCAAGGCGAGATCTTTTTTAGGTGAAGGTTTACCAGCCGCAGAAAATTTTGCAACAGCCCCGCGCGGTGTCGCTTTTGATGTTTGACCACCAGTATTTGAATAAACTTCAGTATCCAATACCAGTATATTGACATCACGACCGGATGCCATCACATGATCCAGTCCACCGTAGCCAATATCATAAGCCCAGCCATCACCACCAATAATCCAGACACTTTTACGTGACAACTTATCCGCAACCGTTTCTAGCTCACGCGCCATGACACTGGTACTGGCACTATCAATAGACGCCAGTTTTGTTTTTAATACTTCCAGCCGCTGTCGCTGCTCAGCAATACCTTTTTCAGAACTCTCATCGGCCGATAAAATATCATTGACCAGATCTTCGCCCAGTTCTGATTTTAGCTGCTGTATCAATTCAGTTGCGTATTGCTTTTGTTTATCAATAGACAATCGCATACCCAAACCAAACTCGGCATTATCTTCAAATAATGAATTCGACCATGCAGGCCCTCTTCCCTCTGAATTTTTTGCCCACGGTGTGGTAGGTAAATTTCCACCATAAATAGAAGAACAACCGGTGGCATTTGCAACAATCATTCGATCACCAAACAATTGACTTGCCAGTTTGATATAAGGAGTTTCACCACAACCTTCACAAGCGCCGGAAAATTCAAACAGCGGTTGTAATATCATCGCCCCTTTAATTGTATTATTTTTGATTTTGGTTCGGTCATATTCCGGTAATGTTAAAAAATATTTCCAGTTAACTTTTTCCTGCTCTCTTAATGCCGGAGTATAAGTCACCATGTTTAACGCTTTATGGCTAACATTACTTTTGTCGTGTATCGGACAGATATCAACACATAAACCACAACCGGTACAATCTTCCGGTGACACCTGATAACTCATGCGCAGGCTCTGTTCGAAATCTTTGCCTTTAATCGGCATCGATTTAAAACTTGATGGCGCTGGATCTATAGTAGATTCATCAAAAACTTTACTACGTATAACACCGTGTGGACAAACCAATGGACATTTGCCACATTGCGTACACAGGTTTTCATCCAGCTCTGGTATTTCTAAAGCCAGATTACGCTTTTCATAAGCAGCTGAACCAAGCGGATAACTTCCGTCTACAGGAAACAAACTGACAGGAATACTATCTCCCCGCCCGGCAATGATTTCAGCCGTCACCTGTCTTATGAAATCAGGTACTGACTCTGACACTTCTTCGTGCTGTTTCCCTTGCGAACTCACTTTATCCGGCACATCGACTTTATATAAATTTAACAGGGTCTGATCAATCGCCTTAAAATTTAAACCGATTAATTGTTTACCTTTTTTACCGTAGGTTTTTTCAACCGCTTCTTTTATAGACTCAATAGCCTGTTCTTTTGGCAAAACACCTGAGATAGAAAAAAAACAGGTTTGCATGATGGTATTAATGCGTTTCCCCATACCACTTTCATCAGCAACTTTATAAGCATCAATCGCATAAAGTTTAATTTTTTTATCGATAATCTGTTGTTGCATTTTCTGTGGAAGACTTTGCCAGACCGCATCTTTTTCTGCTGATGTATTTAATAAAAACACCGCATGGTCAGCTGCTTTATCCAGCATAGGGTAACGTTCAAGAAAAACGGGCTGATGACAGGCAATGAAATCTGCATCGCCATCACCGATTAAGTACGTAGAATGAATGGGATTATCGCCAAAGCGTAAATGCGAGACCGTTACCGCACCAGATTTTTTTGAATCATAGACAAAATAACCCTGCACAAATTTGTCAGTGCATTCACCAATTATCTTTATACTATTTTTATTCGCACTGACTGTTCCGTCACTACCCAGGCCATAAAACACAGCCTGAAATGTTTTCTCATGCGCATTGGTACGAAAGCTCTCATCCCAGTTCAGACTACTGTGAGTGACATCATCATTAATACCAATAGTAAAATTTTGTTTAGGTGACGTTAAAGTCAGTTCATCAAAGATGGATTTAATCATGGCCGGTGTAAACTCTTTTGATGACAAACCATAACGACCACCGAAAACTTTTGGCAATGTCGAAAACTGACTATTTTCTTCACAATGATGTTGCATAAGAGCAGTACTAACGTCTTTATAAAGTGGTTCACCATCTGCGCCCGGTTCTTTGGTACGATCAAGAACCGCAATTTTTTTAACACTGGCTGGTATAGCGGCTATCAAAGCAGCACTATCAAGCGGTCTGAATAAACGCACTTTAATCAGCCCTACTTTCTCTCCCTGCTCAACTAAATACTCTACCGTTTCTTGTACCGTTTCAGCACCTGACCCCATCAATATAATGATACGTTCAGCATCAACAGCACCCGTATAATCAAATAGTTTATATTGTCGCCCTGTCAGCTCGGCAAACCGATCCATCACTTTCTGTACTATGCCAGGCATCGCCAGATAATAAGGATTAACAGATTCTCTGGCCTGAAAAAATACATCCGGATTTTGCGAACTACCGCGTAGCACGGGATTGTCTGGTGATAATGCTCTCTGACGATGAGCAGTAATAAATTTATGATTGATCAGCTGCTTCATAATACTGTGATCAATAGCAACGATTTTTGATACTTCATGTGATGTTCTGAAACCATCAAAGAAATGAACAATCGGAATTCTAGATTCCAATGTCACAACCTGCGCAATCAAAGCCATGTCCATTACTTCCTGTACTGAATTTGACACCAGAAAAGAAAAGCCACTGGAACGAGCTGTCATCACGTCACTATGATCACCAAAAATAGAAAGTGCCTGAGCAGCAACTGAACGAGCTGCGACATGAAAAACAGTTGGAGAAAGTTCACCTGCAATCTTGAACATATTCGGGATCATTAGTAATAATCCCTGTGATGCAGTAAAAGTGGTTGTTAATGTTCCGGCTTGCAAAGCACCATGAATAGCACCTGCCGCACCACCTTCACTTTGCATTTCTATAATCTCGGGAACCGTACCCCAAAGATTAGGCTGCAAACGAGAAGACCATTCATCTGCCCACTCACCCATCGGTGAAGCTGGCGTAATAGGATAAATCGCAATGACTTCATTGGTTAAATGCGCAACAGTCGCAGCGGCCTGATTGCCATCCATAGTAACCATTTGTTTTTTTGACATAACCAAATTCACCTAAAATCCTAGCTAATAGCTGTAATCAATAAAAACCATTCTTAATATATAACTTTAGTTGATCAATCTAATATTAACACCTGAATAAAGTTTAATCTGTAACGACACGTTCCATCAAATAGCACAGACAATCTTGTCGAATGACTTCTGTATTTCTTGTGAACATAGATGGCATCATCGGCTTCTTTAACACGATTTTTTTATCTACTATCTCAAAATATTTATCTGATACATCATTACCATCATCATCCCAGGCTTGTAACCCTGTCGCCTTTCCATTATTTAGGCTAGCGAATGCTGTACCCTCTTCAACTTCTCGAAAGTTATAGAGTTCAATACTGCCATCCAATGTTATGTCCCCACGCCCATCAAAACCAAATTCAATTTCATCACTTATCGTCACTCTGGCAACGGTATGAAATAAATCAATATCTGATGGTTTGTGGTCAGGGAGATGTTCAAGTTGCATGGTTGTATCAATAAATCGAGAGGCATGTTCAACACCATCAAGCTCCCCCACTTTACCGCACTCTAAAGTAACGGCAGGGCAGATTTTTGCAAATGCCTCTGACTGAACACCTTTAGGCGATGTAAAATAAACAACAGTGTGACTAAATAGACGTGCTAATTGCAAGTACTGGGGACTCAATCGATTAACACATCCATAATGTGGGTTTCTTCCGGTATTATTGTGTAAATCAATACTCGCAAAGGGACGCTTAGCCTGCATAATTTCAACAACACTTTGCATCATTCGAGCCTCTTCACAATCCTCATGCTCTGTTCCTGGCCAGATACGATTATAATCGGGCTGACCCTCTAAGTGACGCACGTCCTTACCAGCAGCTTCAACGTTTCCAATGAAGATACTTATCGCACGAGGTAACTTTAGTGATTCATACTTCTTCAAAAACGACTGTAATGCAATAAACCCGGTATCTTCGTTCCCATGTAAAAGAGTTGAAATAAACAAAGGCTGAGGGTTTTCACCTTGCAAGTGAATTAATGTTGGAGTCTTTAATAGCTCCAGTATGTTCTTATGATCTACTTCTAAAAAACCGTCTGGCAATGCATTAATTTCATTTAGCATGAGTTAGCTCCAAATCCCATTCATGTACCGGCTTTCCTGAGTTTTGATTTATAAAATAATGTTCTGATAATAACCTCATATCCTCACCATGCCTCTTTACAAATTCCTGTTGCCAGTGACTTCCTGTTCTACCCGTTTTAACTCGCTCACTTATTATTTTCATGTAACGCTGAATATCAGCCTCAATAATACCCAGCTCACGAAGTCCTTGTTTCGCAAAATCGATTAGCTGATCATTAAACAACTGTTGCAAGGAGTAATTTTCTCCATCAAGCCACTTAATATTTGTATTAAGCCCATGCCGAGCAGCTTTATAAAAATTATCTTTTGCTATAGAAAACTCTGGATGATCTCCATTATTAAAATGGTTTTCAGCAAAATAATTTACCAAGCCATAGTACAACGCAATATTAGCTACCTCATCAATTACTGTCGGCCCTGAGGGTATCACTCTGTGTTCAATTCTTAGATGAGGCTGATTACTTTCATTAAAGCCTATAATTGGTCTATTCCATCGCCAAATAGTCCCATTATGTAGTCGTAAATGTTCCAGGCTGGATTCTCCGTTTTCAAAAATCATAGGCAATAAAATTGGAAAATGCTTTATATTTTCATCAAAACATTCCATTAAACTTTCACGGCAATAATCACTGCCAAAACTCACCCGATGCAACGGCCCATCTGATACCGCATCAAAACCACCAGATTCTACTGCTTGTTCAAATAATGGAATTCTACTTTCTTCCCATAGGTTTTTACCAAACAAAAAAGGAGAATTAGCAGAAGCTGCAATTGTAAAAGCTGAAATAAAAACTGAACTATTATAATAGGCAACCGATTTATCTTCTGGAACCTGAATATGAATCTGCATTGAAGTCGCTGCTGATTCCAGCATCACATCGTGATGGACTGACTGTAAACTACTCTTCCCCACTATATGCAAGTTGAGAGGCTTACCTTTTCTTTTCATTAAAATCTGATCGTTCAGTGCTTCATAACGTGCCATTTTCGACATATTGTCAACGACTAAATCTTCATCTTTTATTGTTGGCAATATACCTATCGCCATAACATCTGCATCCAGTTTTTGCGCGGCTTGCCTACATGTTTCCCAATGTGACTGAATACTATTTAAAAACCCGGTTAATAATCCGGTTTTTAGTGGTAGAGGATCAACGTTCAATTCGATATTAAACTTTGCAAGCTCTGGGGTCAGGTATTTTGAATTCGCTAATTTAAAAAACTCCTCATTTATTGCTGCAGGTTTAAATTGCTTATCAATTAACCACGCCTCAAGTTCAAGGCCAGCTACCATGCCAGTAGAATCAAATTTATTACTCGCAAACCATTGTCTTAAGACTTCCGTTTCATGCTCTAGCTGAGCACTAAAACTCTCAAAATCAATATGATCAAAACTTCTTTTATTTATTTCCTGGCCCATATTTTTAATATGCTTTCCTGAGAAACTACGGTTTCAGATCATCTTAAATTAATTATAGATTAGAACCTGTCGTTAAAGACATAATACATAAATGAGAACCTTATTATATCTTTAGATAAAAAAATGTTGTTCAAGATCAATATATCCTCGCACCATCAGTTTTAATATATAGATATATACTTAATGAGGTGAATAAATGTTAGGCGAAAAACATGACTTGGTACATGAATTACCAGAATATAAAGACTGTATACATAACCTTAAAATGAATGATAAACATTTTTCTAAGTTATTTGACAAATACCATAATCTTGATCATGAAATAAAGAGAATTGAAGAAGGTATAGAGACACCATCAGATGAGTATACTGAAGAACTTAAAAAAGACCGCCTCTTTCTCAAAGATGAACTATTATTAATTATCAAAAGTAAAAGTAATTAGGGGGTATTAAATGCTCGATTTTGAAGCCTATAAATCTCAGCTGCAGAATATGCGAAGTGAGCTCACTCATCGCGTAGAAGCACTAGAAAAAGACATTCATCATACTGAAGAACCTGTTGAAAAAGACTTTGCAGAACAGGCAACGCAGAGTGAGAACGATGACGTTTTGAACGCTTTAGATGATGAAGCTAAGACAACCATCATTCAGATAGATAACGCACTTTTACGCATCCAGAATGGTAACTTTGGAATCTGTGAGAAATGCGGCAATCCAATTAATGAAAACAGGCTTCAAATAATTCCTTTTGCCAATTTATGTATTACATGTGCTGAATAACAGCGAGGCTACATCTAACAAAAAGGCTAAGCTTGTCACCCCTGAAAATTGGTTCCGGGGTGAGACCTATGGCATTAGATCAATTATCTAATGCTTTTCTTCATATCATATTGTTATTAAAATCAGTCAATTGAATGAAAGAAGCATCTTAAACACATCTGCTTTATTTTAACCTGAGAGCAGACTCATAACTTCCTGTAACTCCTCATGTGCAATCTGAAGAATCTTATCACCACATTCAGGATCATTTGAAACTATCATCATTTTTTTAAAAGCAGGCACTGACTCAAGCTCAGGGATATCACCCTCAATTTGTGGACGAATATACTTTTGAAGCTGAGCAATTACTACCAGATCACCATAATCCAGCTCTTCAGAGTCGTCACGAAACCAATTTTCAGCATTTTCAACAACACAAACAAATAAATCGTCCAGACCCCATTGTTTTAACATCATACTACCAACCAATGGCTTTAGTTTTTCAACCACGCTAACTATTTCTTTTTCTACATCCGATGCCGAGCTGATCTTGTCGGCATATGTCAATATTGGAATCACACCTATATCATGCAGCAAACCAGCTAATAGCGCTGACTCAGGCTTTAATCTATTTTGAAGTCGTGAAATTGACATACACATAGCCGCTACCTGAACACTGTGTATATAAAACTTCTTCATTAGTTTTTTTAATAGCGGTGAACTGGTTTTAAAAAGATTCTGAATTGAGAACATCAATACATAATCTCGCGTTGTACCCATGCCTAAACGCATCACAACTTCATGAATACTAAGAATAGGGTTAATTGTACGATTCAAAGGACTGTTTGCCAGCTTCAATAATTGCGCTGCAATTGCAGGATCAGCTTCAATAATATGGGCAATATCCTCTATAGTTACATGCTCATTTTCAACCGCTTTGTGTACCTTAATCGCTATATCAGGTAATGACGGCAATTCAATCTCACCCGATGAATAGGCAGAAAAAATTTTCTCAAAAATTTCACTTTCAACGGCATCAACACTAATTGATTCAAGCTCTTCTGATTCCAGCTCTCCACTACGCTTTAACAATTCATAGGAGTTTCGGTCATATAAAATGACCTCCACATTACTATTAATTGTTACCTCATCAAACCCAATATGACCACCAAATAGTGGAGTTTTAAATCGTTCGTTATCTGATAAAAGAAAGTGCTGGTGACCCTGCTTATTAATGACACTTATTTCTCCATCAAGCAGATAAACAAACCAGTTTCGATATTCATTTTTATAAAGCACTGTTCCAGTTGAAAAATTTTTTATCTGTGAGCTATTATTCAATTCATTCCACTGATGACTATTCAGCTCATTAACCGGAACCAGTTGTTTAAGATCATTACGGGACATAAATTTTTACTATTTTATGATACAAAGTGATAATAACTCAGCTGAGCTTAGCTTAGCTTAACATCAAGCATCAACTTACAACAGATACATCAAAATCTGACTGAAATCAGGATTAGAGAACAACACTTATTAATATTGAGACAATCACCCTCTAAATCTTTGTTATTTTTAATTGGGACCTGTCCCAAACTATTTCTTATCCCAGTTAGTCTCTTTAAACTTATGTAATTTCGCATAACCTTTTAATAATTCTTTATGTAAATAAAAGCCATCCAGCGATAATCCTGGGCTGTGTAAACCATGGAAAGTTTCGCTACCTTCCAGCACCTTGGTGCTAATGGATACATATTCTTTACCAAACAGTTTATTTAAGCCATCTGTAAAGTCTTCGATATTACGCGAATCATCCAGTTTTATATCAATCAAAACTTTCAGGCAATTATATAAATGCAAACGGCATACCGTAAGCTGGTCCATACCCAAACACCAGTCCACCCAGTTCGCTGCCATCTCGATATCACCCATCGCCAAATTGAGCATGGCTTTAAGCTCACCTATTCGAAGCCCCGCCCATACTGAACCGCGGTCGGGTGCAACGCCGATAAATTCTGCGACACGTTGCATGTCGTTATAACCGCCCTCTTCCAGACCATCAAAAACACTTTGCCATTGAGGCTTATCTAAATGTTTCAATGACAAAATTTCTTCACGAAATAATGCACCCTCGTTACTGTTATTCCAAACAAGGTCATCAACCGGATAAATGTCAGACATGCCCGGCACAATAATACGACAGGTGTAAACATTAAGGTGTTCGTAATCGGCGATATAAATATCATGACCCATGTCATGAATGATGCGACTTAAATATTCAAACTCGTCATCGGTATTGCCATCATGATCCCAGTCATAAAATTCATAATCGGGTTTGTCTTTGAAAAAGTCATAAGCCAAAAGACCACTGGAATCGATAAAGTGTGTTTCCAGATTATGGTGGTCACCCACCTCATCCAGATCCATACTCGGCATTAAAAAACCATCCAGCTCATGCAGACCACGGCCTTGCAATAACTCAGTCACCGTTCGTTCCAACGCCACTTCAAAGCTCGGATGTGCACCAAAAGAAGCAAACACCGTCGCATCTCGTGAATTCATTAACGTCACGCTCATTACCGGATACTTTCCACCCAGTGACGCATCAGCAACACGGATATGGTAATCATGGCTTTCAAGCTTGTTAATGGCTTCAACAATTAATGGGAATCTATTTAACACCTCTTTCGGCACTTCAGGCAGACAGATGCCTTCAGCAATAATTTTGTTTTTAACATAGCGCTCAAATATTTCCGATAAGCTTTGCACACGCGCTTCGTTTTTAGTATTACCAGCCGACATGCCATTGCTTACATAAATATTGCCAATGACATTAACCGGAAACCAGAGTTTTTCATCATCACGAAGACGGGTATAAGGTAAAGCACAAATTCCTCGTTCACCGGTACCCGAATTTATATCAAACAGATGATTGGATTGAAGCTGTTGCTCAGGGTCGTAGTAATCCCATAAATCATTATCCAGCAAACCAGTTGGTATCGTCTCATCCTCTACGTCAAACCAACGCTCATCTGGGTAATGCACAAACTCGCCGTTAGCGAATTCCTCGCCAAGATAAAAATCTGCAAAAAAGTAATTACAGCTCAAACGCTCAAAGTATTCACCCAACGCACTCGCCAAACAGGCTTTTTCCGTCGCGCCCTTGCCATTGGTAAACATCAGTTCACAGTCTTTATCACGAATATGAACAGAATAAACATTCGGCACAGGGTTTAACCAGGAAGCTTCCTCAACCTCGATACCAAGAGCGTTAAGCTTGCTATGCATAGTCTCAATCGTGGATTCAAGATCCCGATCTTTACCCTTAATAAAGGTCTTGTCAGGCGTGGTGTTATTGGCGGTGGTATTACTCATAAATGTATTCTGTGGATGTAGTCAGACAGGAGTTGAAGTGGGCATTATACAACAAAATCATCATGAAATTATCGAGCAAAGATCTGCCCAAAAGCGCCCCTCTAAAGGAGATGGTGAAACTATCGCACTTTACCGTCGATCATCCAGGCAACAAATTAGAATCAAATACCTTAGATGTATGCACCAAAATAATTTTGATGCACGATCTTAGTGCACTAATTATGTGTTTTTCTCTTAAATATAATATTTCTTACATAAAACAGGGGTTTTACTAAGTTTTTAACATGGCATAGCTATTGCAATAATAGTTTTAATAAAAATATATTAAATAAATTATTAAAACACATCAGGAGAAATAAATGTCTTACTTAGAACCAACCGAGTTCGTAACCAAAATGGTGGATTCGGGTGAATCGAAAATTTACATGTCTGCAAAAGACACGTTAATTCGTGCATTTATGGCCGGCGCTATTTTAGGCCTTGCCGCAGTATTTGCCATTACTGTCGCGGTTAAAACAGGTTCACCTCTAACGGGAGCTATCCTCTTCCCTGTTGGTTTTATTATGCTTTATTTAATGAAGTTTGATCTTCTTACAGGTGTTTTTACTCTTGTACCGCTTGCGCTTCTTGATAAAAGACCTGGTGTTACTGTTAAACAAGTATTTCGTAACTGGGGGCTTGTATTCGTTGGTAACTTTGCTGGCGCGTTAACCGTAGCATTTATGATGTCATTTATCCTAACGTATGGGTACAGCACCGATGGTGGAGCGCTTGCTGCAAAAGTGGGTAGCATTGGTGAAGCAAGAACACTTGGTTACCAGTCTCATGGAGTTGAAGGTTGGTTCACAATTTTCATCCGCGCTATGTTATGTAACTGGATGGTTTCTATGGGTGTTGTCGGTGCAATGATCTCAACATCAGCAAGTGGCAAGATCATGGCGATGTGGATGCCGGTTATGTTGTTCTTCTATATGGGCTTTGAACACTCTATTGTTAATATGTTCTTATTCCCATTTTCTATGATTATGGGCGGTGATTTTACAATTGCTGATTACCTAATCTGGAACGAAATCCCTACCGTATTGGGTAACCTTGTCGGCGGTCTTCTTTTCGTAGCGCTTCCATTGTATTACACTCATATAAAAACAAGCCCTAACCGTAACCTATAAGAAAAAGCTTAACCTCATAAAAGTTTCAGCCCTTTTTTAGGGCTGAGTTTTTATTAAAAAAATGACTAAAAAATTAAAAATATCTGTTGGCCAACAGTCCAATAAAGGCCGCAAAGCAAACAATCAGGATTTTCACGGAATTCATATTCCGGAAGACCCACTCTTGTCATTAAAAGGCATCGCTTTAGCAATTGCCGATGGCATCAGTAGCAGTGATGTGAGTCAAATTGCCAGTGAAGCAGCCGTAACAGGTTTTTTAACTGATTATTTTTGTACCTCAGAAACATGGTCAGTAAAAAAATCAGCACAGCACGTGTTGATGGCCACAAACACATGGCTACATGCACAATCTCAACAAGGTCAGCATCGCTTTAATAAAGACCGAGGATATGTCTGCACATTTAGCGCCTTAGTCATTAAATCAAATACCGCACATATTTTTCATGCCGGTGATGCACGCATCTACCGACTACAAAATGATACTTTAGAACAATTAACTGAAGATCATAGATTAATCATTTCAGAAGATAAAAGTTATTTAAGTCGTGCCCTGGGAATTAACCCGGTCGTTGAAATCGATTACGTATCTCTGCCTGTAGAAGAAGGTGATATCTTTTTTCTAACAACCGATGGTGTTTATGAATATGCAGACTCTTCATTTATCATCGACTCAATAAAGACAAAC
>JAUVDT010000019.1 GCA_030595185.1 Gammaproteobacteria bacterium | reverse complement strand
TTCATTTTCTAAATTCCTTAAATTGAAGTACGTTTTTATAAAGCTCTTTTTCTTCTTCTTTTTGCTGTTCGTCTTTTATGGTTTTCAGTTCCTCCGAAAGTGCATTTTTTTCATGTGTTAAAACATCAATTCTATTTTGGGCCAGTGCATGGCCCCAGTGCCACGTCTCAAATTGTGCCGGTTTTAATTCAGTGCGCTTTACATTCGGGTAATAAATGCCGTTTTGTACGCGGTGGCCCTTAAAGGCTTTATCTAAGATGTAACCGGCAGCGGTATAAATGAGCAACCATGCATGGCGAGGGGCACCGTTATTTTCCCAACGTTTAACGGTACTTGCTGAATTGTCGAACAGATCGGCCACCGAATCACGGTTAAAACCGCAATGAAGATAGAAATTTTTAAAAGTGTCGATCATAAAAGGCGGGTGAAACCCCGCAAGCGTTGCCCGTGCTGCAGCGGTTTGAAAACTTTTATTATTGTTATTATAAATCATAGACACGGCTCCCATTTATATTCCTTATCAGGCGTGTGGTGTTTCCTTGTGTGACAAAACTGTAACAAAAAACAGATATTAGCAGGATATATAAAAAGGGATATATTAATTTAAGTTGCGGTCGTTGTGGGGACAAAAAAGGCGGGCTAAAAACATCGTAATGCCATTTAACATAATATACATTATGCGCATATGTATACGTCGAAATGAGAGGTCACTATTGAGTAATATTTTATACCTACTGTTTTAAACTAAGGATAAAGCTGGTGTATAAGCCATCTGATCGATACCAAATAGATAACTTACATTTTTTAGAGATTTTCTAATTTCTTTTAGAGATTTAAACAGGATGATACCATCATCAAAATCATGCCAAATAGTTTCAGTGAGATTATCTTCGCTGATTAAGTAACAAATTTTAGCGGCATTGCGATAGTCAATATAATACTGGGCTAATTCTTTAGAACTGAATGCAAGGTGTGGTGCTTTTTCAGAAACTGAGACACGAGCAAGCCCATCAGCTACTTTAGCTCCATGGATATCAGGTGCGTGACAAGCAATAAAATACAACATAATTACTATTGGGCTCAATTACAGTTAATAATATGATAAGGCATTTAAACTTAATTACCAAATCCTAGTCTATATTAGAGCTAATATCGTATATAAATGATAAAATTTCTACATATTGGACGATAAAGCGCCCTAATTTACAGTGTTAATGGTTAATTCCAATTAGAAACAACCTCTTATGATCAATACACAACCCGAATTTTTGAAAATTAGAACCCATCTTGAGCAACTAATTGTTGGTCAGGATGCCTTAATAGACCGCCTACTAATATCATTGTTGACTGGTGGTCATATTTTATTAGAAGGCCCACCAGGCTTAGCTAAAACTACTGCAGTTAAGGCCATTGCCAGTGGCGTTCACGCCTCTTTTCAGCGGATACAATTCACCCCCGATTTAATGCCGTCAGATTTAACTGGTGGTGAAATATTTAATCCTGAAACACGAAAATTCGAATTTATAAAAGGCCCTATTTTTAACCAGATAATATTGGCTGATGAGATAAATCGAGCACCTCCAAAAATACAATCTGCATTACTTGAGGCCATGCAAGAACAGCAAGTGACTGTTAACGGCGTAACACGAGATTTACCTGAGCTGTTCCTAGTTTTGGCCACACAAAACCCACTAGAACAGAGTGGCACATACCCCCTACCAGAAGCACAATTAGATCGTTTTTTATTGCATGTAAAGCTGGATTACCCTACACCAGAAAATGAATTAGAAATTTTAAGAAGAGATCGTAATAACTTCAAAAATGCACAATCAAGTAACACAAAATCAGAAATAGATAGCTCACCTATTTCACCCGGCAACGTTCTGGATGCAAGAAAGCAGGTTGCCAATATACACATCGACGAACATCTAGAAAAATATATCGTAGATATTGTCACGTTAACACGTGATATGAATAAGGTAGATAATAACTCAGGTCAATTTGTTGAGTATGGCGCATCTCCCCGAGCTTCTATTGCTTTATATAAAGCCTCATGTGCCATGGCATACTTAAATGGTCGAGACTATGTAATCCCTGAAGATATACATAGTGTTGTAGCTGACACACTACGGCATAGAATCATTTTAAATTTCAATGCTCAATCGGATGCCATTTCAAAAGATAACTTAATTGAAAAAATTATTAATTATTTACCTGTACCTTAAAGCGATCTGTAATGAATAAACTATTAACTTATTTTATAGATAAATTTAAGTTTGAGTCTCATCAGATACAAGCAGTTATAGAACCAGAAGAATTAAAAGCATTTTACCTACGTATTCTTGGCTTAAGCTCGCATTCAAATAAAAATATTAGTAGCAAAGATCATTTAATTGGTGATATGACCACTGAATACAATGGCCAGGGAATGGACTATAGCGAAAGCAGGCTCTATGCGGCTGGCGATGACACACGCTTTATTAACTGGAAACAAACAGCCAAAGCGGGTGAATTAATAAGTAACAAGTACTATCAGGAAGCCGAAAATATTGATTACGTTCTTCTAGATGCAAGAGCATGCATGTATTACGGTACGCAGGTACAAACGAAATTATCTACAGCTATTAAAGTTTCAATGATTGCATCCATAAAATCAATTAATGCTAATAAAAAACTAAAAGTAATTACTATTTGCAATAAAATATCAATAAGCGGCATTATTGACTCAAAAGAGAAGCTGCTAAATATATTTTTAGCTAAATCACAAAAGTCAGATATTGATACTGAATGTAAACCATTAAATTTATCAACCTCATTTAAATACATACAATCACTTTTACCTTTTAACTCATCTATCAATATAATTTCTGATTTTCATGATTTAAATGGAAGCGACTTAAAAATATTAAAATCTTTAAATTCACATAACAACATTAGCTTATATAAAATATCAGACCCTATAGAAAGTAAGTTACCCCCACTATTCCCTTTGCATTATCAATCATTATCTTCTGAGCAATCTATAACCATTAGCAACAGCAATGAATTAAAGTCACTAAATAACGCAATAGAAGAAGCCAACAGTAAGTTATCAAAGTTTTTATATGGAACTGGGTGCCTAATCAATGAAATCAGTAACCTACTTACTGATGAAGACCTTCTTAAAGAGTGCACACGGTAATGGATGTTAATGCGATACCTGTGATTCAAGCACCTCTCTTTCTAACCACAGACACCACAACATCGTTAACAATTATATTTGTAACAGCAGCTTTACTATTAATTGTAGCTGGCTATTTTTATAAGAAATTAAAAATAGTTTATAAACTATACAAAACTCTAAAAGAGCTAAAAAATAAAAACATAACCACACACGAAGCTGCATATACTTATACAGATATTATCAACACTAATATTCCATCAAATAGGACAAGCCGCACCGAATCTGACAATGATATTTTAAATTCCATTAAATATAGCAATGAACAATTAGAAAACACCTCCGAGCTATCTTCAATCATATTTAAGACCATGAAATCTGTTCTTTTTGGTAAAAAGAAATGAATTTTCATTTCGAACTGCCATTCTGGTTTATTTTATTGCCTATATTTTTAGCTTTTTCTATTTTTTTTAAAAAACACAGTAAAAAAGAAAATGACAAACACAATCTAACATCAATTTATTTGCCTTCTTTTTTTGGCAGCAACATTTCATTCACTAAGAACTCACGTAAAGAAAGAAAACTTATAAGCTGGTTTGTTATTATTTTAATGACATCAGCACTTGCGCAGCCCGTTAATAAAACAAAAATACAAAGTAACCCCGATTCACTCAGGGATATAATTTTTATAGTAGATACATCTGTAGGTATGTCTATTAGTGATTACACTTTGAAGTCAGAACCTGTGAGTAGACTTACATTATTGAAAGCTGTATTAACCGATTTTATAGAAAAATTACCTAACAACCGAATAGGCTTAATGGTCTATGCTGACCAAGCCTATTCTTTATTACCCTTAACAAGAGACAAAAGCCTTACTACATATGCGATAAATCAGATTCAACCAGCAGTATCAGGTAGGCAGAACAATCTAAGCAATGCGCTAAATAGCGTGCTAAAGCAATACGATTTTAAAAAAACTAAACCTTCTGTTGTCTTATTATCACAAGGTGCAAATATTGAAGGAGACATCAACCCAATTGAAATAGCAAATCGATTCAAATCTAAACAAATCAGATTGCATGTAATTGGTCTGGGGTCAAATGAAGAGACTTATGATAATGATAATGAAAATAAATTAATATTTGACTCAATCGATGAAAAGCTTTTAAAACAACTTGCTGAAACAACAAATGGGGAATTCTTTTGGGTAGGGAAATCTAATAATTTACATGCTATTTTTCGTACTATCATGGAATCGGAAACTATTGAGATAAAGAAGGATACCTATTACTTCTTTAAAAACTACTATCAAATACTTTTGTATGTAGCGCTATCAATCATAATAATGTTTTTGTTTAAAGCAACACTGATAAATCATAAAAAATGAATTACATCGAACTATTAACAGCGTCAGAGTTACATCAATCTAGATGGTTATGGCTGATAGCTATACCCTTTATTTCATTACTCGTACATACATTAGTATCTAAACGCTATTTACCTTCCGAATATTTTGATTCAAAAATGAGTTATTGGTATTTAAACCATAATAAAACATTTCTATTTTCAAACAAAAAACAAATATTTATCAGTGTTTTATTCTGGTTATTCTTTTCGATTGCATTATCCGGCCCTGAATACCCTCAAGATACAAATATCGACTTTAATTCGAAAGGCAATAGTATTTTAGTATTATTAGATATATCTGTATCTATGAATACGAGAGATGAACAACCAACAAGGCTGCTTAGAGCAAAAAGCGAACTACTGCTATTAGTGGAAAAGCTGAAACAAGGTGACAAACTTGGCATAATGCTTTTTGCGGGATCACCTCATCTACTATTCCCACCTACATCAGATAAAAGTGCGATGCGGTTTTATATTCAGAAAATAAAACCCAATATACTGCCGTTATCAGGTTCATTATTCGGAAAAGCGCTAAAAAGCGCCCAAGACACATTACTTGATATAAATAACGATGCAACAACTACTAGCATACTTTTGATTTCTGATGGCGATATCGAAAATGAAAGACAAACTATTGAGAATATTAATAAACTCAACTTAATAATACCAGTTTATGCTTTAGGAATTGGTCAAACAATTGATGCACCAGTACCGTCACCAGATAACACCAAAGAATGGGTTACTTTACTAAATGGCAGAATAGCAGTTTCAAATAGAAATGATAATTTTCTAAAACAAATTACAGAGACCAATAAGGGAAAATATTCAGTTTTAACAGATTCAGAACGGGATTTGGATATTATCTACTCTAAAGGCATTAAAAGTAAAAAAGAATCAGTGAAATCTAATATAAACTGGATTCAGCTTTACCACCCTTTTCTGCTGCTCTCAATTATTCTGTTCTTCTATCAACGCATATTAAAATCGGGCTTTTAATATGTTAAATAAAAAATATACATTAATTATTATTTCTATGCTTATTTGCACTGCTTCAGTAGCAGCTTCAAATTCAAATGACACATATGAATTAGCTATTAAACAGTTTAAAGCTAAAAAATATATTGAGTCTGAGTCAAACTTCTCACAATCTATAGGTTACAAAGCGCGCATAGGCCAGGCATTCTCTGCATTCCGCTTAAAAAATACAGGGAAATCGCTCTCATTATTTAAACAGTCGATTTTATTATCTAAGAATGATAATGAACGGTTTTTAGCTCTATACAATGCCGCCACGTGTAGCTTTCTTTTAAACGATTACGAATCTGCCAGCCAATTGTTTAATGATGCAAACAAATACCAACTAGAAGACAAAGAAACAATAAAATTCATTGAATTATCAACTTACCTTGCTAAATTAGTACGTGCGCAGTTAGCTAGAGATAAAGTGCCTTCAAACAAGAAAAAGTCGTCCGAGGGTAAGAAAACAATATCTTCATTAGATTTTGTTTTTGATGACGATATAAACCTTCGCTTAGAAGATGGCGATAGCAGTGAATCAATGACCATCAATCAGCAACAATTATCAACAACTGATAAAGAACTCATCAAAAGCCTTGTTGCTGCTGGCATTAAAGCCGTAAAAATAAAAGATAATGGTCAACACCAGTCAATACCATCCATTATTGATCTTGATATCATTTATGAGTTCTCAAACTTAGATAGCGCTTCATACACACCCTCTACATCTATATCTACATTATGGAAAAGAATGTTTGAACAGGATGAAGGCTTTCCTGCAAGTTTGGAAGAAGCGGAAGTTATACCAGGTATCAGAACATGGTAACAAGGTATTTAATCTGTATTTTCATACTATTCCATACAAACGGTATAAGTGCGAAAAGCAATGAATATTCCAGACACGACGTTACCTATTACCAATCTGGTAAACCAACATCTATGCCTGATTTTAATTTATGGCAACGCGAACTTATAACTATAAACATTGATATATATTCGTCTGAAGAATTTTCATATCTAAAATTTGATAGCCCTACTCGAAAGGATTACTTATTTGATTTTAAAGTAATGACCCCGCCTGCAATAGATAATATTAAAGGTTATAAAAAGCAATTGCGAATTTATATTTGGCCTTTATTAGCTGGCAAACAAGCTTTGGAATTGCCCAACATATCACTGATGTTATCAGGTCGATCAGTAAAATCAATTAAACTGCCTATGCTAACGTTAAATGTAGCTGCATTGGCAGACTATTTACCCCCAGGATTTCCCGTAGGAAAAATTTTACATAATAGTTCCTATCAGTCTAACTCCTTAATCCCTTTTATTTTGGAACCCGAAAATTTATCCAGTTATATATTAGAGACGATATCAATTGGCATCCATCCTTCATTGATACCTAATTACTCAACATATTTAAAAGCCCCTAACATTACTCGCTTGGTTTCATCAAAAGAAACCTATATAAAAAACTACGATATTGAATACACATATCATCATACGCAGTTCATACCTATTGTAATAAAGACTAGCGGCATTCACTCTTTTAATAACTTCAAAGTACAATACTTTGAACCAAAATCAGACAAGATTATGAGTCCAGCCTATTCAGCTGCACTGATATTAACTCTTAATATGTTTTTTCAAATTGTACTTATTATTTTAGTATGTATTGTTTTCTATAAAACAATACGTCGATTATTAAGAATAAAACGTAATATTTCACTAAGAAGATCTATTTGGAAATCTATATACAGAGCCACTACTCCAAGAGATTTATCTTTAATTATTCGGCAATTAGAAGTTGGGGGTAATTTGCTGAATTACTCTGTAAACTGCAATACAAATGTAAGTGTTAACCAATGGGCCATGGCATGGAAAGACAAAAATTTAACTAATGAAATCAACTTACTTGTACAATTAATATATACAGAAACTCCTTCGGTTGATTTTATTACAGTTAAAAACAAAGTCATTAATCAACTAGAAAAGTTGGATAATATTATTTATCATGCATTTATAGCCCAACCAGGAAGCTAGCCTATATACCGATTTGATTGCTTATTTCCACTTATAAGTCATTCAGCTCATGTATAATCAGTCTGCTATTGTTATACATATACCCCTACTAAATCTATTATTTCATTTACTAAAATGCCCTTAAATACTAATAATTTACTAAATATACAACTACCAGAAAATAACTCATTAAATGGCTTAGCAAAGCTATACGGTAGTTCTACAGCATTATCTATCGCTGAAATAAGCACACAACATAATGGACCTACCGTTGTCATCTGTAATGACATCCATAGTAGTTATGTGCTTGGGGATGAAGTGGGGTTTTATGTTGATAATGATAAAAATCGTTTGCTCTATTTCCCAGACTGGGAAACACTGCCTTACGACACATTTTCACCACATCAAGATATAATCTCGGATCGGCTACGAACCCTCTATAACTTACATAATATAGAAGATAATCAGGTATTAATAATGCCTGTATCTACTTTATTACAACGATTAACGCCAAAATCATACATTGAAAAAAATGTACTTATTTTAACTCCCAAACAAAAATTAGAGATTAGCTCTTTTAGAACCCTATTAGAAAAGAATGGTTATATCTGCGTTTCTCAGGTGATGGAGCATGGTGAATTCGCTGTAAGGGGTTCAATTATTGATTTATTCCCTTCTGGTAGTACCCGACCATTTAGAATCGATTTATTTGACGATGAAATAGATACGATCAGATACTTTGAAATTGATTCTCAGAGATCGACAAGTAGTGTCGATGCAATCGAAATATTACCCGCTCGTGAATACCCTCTTGATGAAGATGCTATAAAGTTATTTAGAACTCAATACCGTGAACGTTTTGAGGGAGATCCGTCAACAAGTAACATATACACTGATATAAGTCAGGGACTATCGCCTTCAGGTATCGAATATTACTTATCATTATTTTATGACAAATTAGTAACCATCTTTGATTACTTACCTAAAAATACACTCTTTATTTACCCTGAAGATTTAAAAGAAGAAATAAACACCTTTTGGGAAACATTAAATGAACGCTATGAACAACATAGGCATGATCAAACTCGCCCTATTCTTTCGCCAGATGAAATTTATTTAAATTATGAAGACCTTATTAGTCGAATTACTAATCACCCTAGAATAAGTTTAAGTGATCGCGAAGCACCAACAACTTCAAAAGAATTAATTAATCTTAATGTTAAGGCACCTACCCAGTTACTCGTACAATCACAATCTGATACCCCATATAAATCATTAGTCAATTTCATTACTGAAAGCACTGGTAAAGTATTATTAATAGCAGAATCCACAGGCCGCAGAGAAACGCTTTTGGAGTTATTAAGATCTCATAAAATAACACCTACTTATGTTGAGCATTGGTCTGACTTTATTAACAATGAATCAAAGCTATGCATTACAGTTGGGCCCGTTTCAAAAGGCTTAACATTAACAGACCAACAAATAACTATAATTACAGAGCCTCAGATATTTGGTGAACGAGTTCAACAAAAAAGACGTCGTCGTCAACAGAAAAGAGACGCTGATGCGATTATTCATAACCTCACAGAACTGAATATTGGCTCCCCCGTTGTTCATATTGACCATGGTGTAGGCCGATTTATGGGTCTACAAATATTAGAAATCGAAAATATTGAACATGAATTTCTCACTATTGAATATGCCTCTAATGACAAATTATATGTTCCAGTTTCATCACTCCAGTTAATAAGCCGGTACACAGGTGCCGATGCTGACACGGCTCCTTTGCATAGGCTAGGTTCTGACACCTGGGAAAAAGCTAAGAAAAAAGCGACTGAGCAAGTTAATGATATTGCGGCTGAAATATTAGACATTCATGCACGACGAGCTGCAAAAAAAGGCTTAAGCTTTGAAATAAATACCGATGAATATAATTTGTTTGCCAGCACATTTCCTTTTGAAGAAACACCAGATCAACAACAAGCTATAGATGATGTCATAGCAGACATGGGGTCTGACAAACCGATGGATCGAGTTATTTGTGGTGACGTGGGTTTCGGTAAAACAGAAGTTGCTATGCGCGCTGCCTTTGTTGCCGCTAACGATGGTAAACAAGTTGTTATTTTGGTACCAACCACATTGCTTTCACAACAACACTTCCAAAATTTTAAAGACCGCTTTGCAGACTGGCCTTTTGTTATTGAGTCACTATCAAGGTTTCGAACAAAAAAACAACAAGACGAAGTTATCAAAGGCTTGAATGATGGAAAAGTGGATATCCTTATCGGTACACATCGCGTTTTATCCGACAGCATTAATTTTAATCGTTTAGGTTTAGCTATTATTGATGAAGAACATCGTTTTGGCGTAAAACATAAAGAGAAACTTAAATCATTAAGATCTGAAATTGATATCCTTACATTAACCGCCACGCCTATTCCCAGAACATTAAACATGTCTCTTGCTGGATTACGTGATTTATCAATCATTGCTACAGCACCAGCGAAACGACATGCAGTTAAAACTTTTGTTACTGAATGGAATGATGTAGTTATTCAAGAAGCCATACAGCGTGAAATTAAACGCGGTGGGCAAGTTTATATTTTACATAACGATGTTAAAACAATAGAAAAATTTACTCACGATATTAGCCTTCTAGTACCTGAAGGCAGAGCGGACTTTGCTCACGGCCAAATGCGTGAAAAAGAACTAGAACAAGTCATGCTGGATTTTTATCACCACCGCTTTAATATCCTTGTTGCAACCACCATTATAGAAAGCGGCATTGATATACCATCCGCAAACACAATTGTTATAAATAGAGCGGATAAACTCGGCTTGGCTCAATTACATCAATTACGCGGTCGTGTTGGACGCTCTCATCATCGAGCATATGCATACCTCATCACTCCTGATAAAAAGGCAATGAGTAAGGATGCCATCAAGCGATTAAATGCCATCGAATCAATGGAAGACCTGGGTATAGGCTTCACACTCGCTACCCATGACCTTGAAATACGCGGTGCTGGTGAACTATTAGGTGATGGTCAGAGTGGGCAGATTCAAGAAATAGGCTTCACTTTATACAGCGAGCTACTTGAACGCGCTGTTAAAGCATTAAAATCTGGTAAACATAGAGACCTTGATAAACCCTATCACAGCGGCCCTGAAATTGAGTTGGGCCTGCCTGCCCTCATTCCAGGTAAATATATACCTGATGTTCAACATAGACTGATACAATATAAGCGTATTTCAAATGCTAAAAATGAAGAAGAATTAAAAGATTTAAGGGTAGAACTTATCGACCGATACGGCCTATTACCCGATCAGGTCATTAACCTGTTTACTGTCGTAGAGCTTAAAATTGCAATTAAAGCTATTGGCATTAGAAAGATTGATATTCATAATGAAGGGGCTAGAATCTTATTTACAGATCAACCCAATATAGATCCTGTTAAACTAATACAGTTAATACAATCTGTACCTAATAAGTATAAATTTAATGGCCATGATGCTTTATATATAAGCTGTCCTTTGGATAGTAATACTGAACGAAAAGAACTAATACAATCAACAGTATTGGCATTAATAGATAAAGAGTAACTGAGTTTTATATGAACAATTTAATAAAATATCTTTCAATAAGCATTACCAGTCTGCTAGCCACTAACTGCTTCGCAATCGATTATACTGACTTACCTGCTTATGAAATAGAAGTCGTTATTTTTAAATTTACCGATAGTCGTTCATCAGGCAATGAAGTATGGCCTGACCTTGTTAAAACAGGGTCTATTGAAAATAGTATTGAATTACATAACAGCACATCATTAACTCAAATTCCAGGTGTTGATACTAAAGCTTATTATTACTCAAAAATACCTCAAGAAGAATTTCGCTTAAGTAGTGAAGCTGAAAAACTAACAGCGTCGAAAAAATACAAAATACTTTATCACTCTGCCTGGATCCAGCCTGGTCTTGATAAAGAAAATGCTGAATCTATTCACATTAAAGCAACTGAAGATGACTTAACGTCCCCAAACCTGGATTCATTAACACCATCATTAATTGATAATACAAGTATCAATAACTATCAAGCAAATTTTAATAACATCGAGCAAGAAGATGAAAATACTATACTCGAAGGCTTAATAAAGGTAGAACTTGGCCGATATTTACATATTAATTTTGATTTAAAATACAAGAGAGACCTTGCGCCAGTTCAGGGTGTTATCAATACGTCTTCTCTAACAAGTTACAAAGATATAAAGTACTACCCTGTTAAAATGCACCGCAGAATGCGCAGCAAAGAAGTGCATTATATCGATCATCCTTTAATTGGTATATTAGTTCTGGCTACACGCTTTGAGTTGCCTAAGGATGAAACAACACCAGAGTTTGTAGAGTCACCTTTAATGAAATTAAAAGACGTACCAGTAAAACATTAAATTAAATCATTTTTTCTTGCGATATTAATTAACGAAGCCAGCTCCTTTTCTATTCTTTTACGCTTTCTAATTAGATATCGACGTAAGTTTCTATGTTTTATTACAATATAAAACACACGAAGATTATCTAATATTTTTGCTTGTTCATGAATAATTATTAATGCAGCCAAAGATGTCGGTATTAATAAAACGCTGTATATAACAGAGATGATCAGGCCAAAACTCAGATATACATAATATACCTGCATAACCCAAAATAAACTAAAAAACAAAGAACCGGCTAGAATTTTAACCGTATCAATCTGATCCTTTTCTTTAACAAAGAGCAATCCTGCTAACTTAGTTAATAAATATGGGGTTATTGAATTTATAAAACCGATTACTCCTAATGGAAATAGAACCAATAGGACGAGTAAAGCTCTACCTATGAATCTCTTAATAATTTTTGAACTATAGTTAATATTTAGGTTGTAATCATTTATACCCAGTTTATTACACAGACGATTAAATTGATTTAAATGACGCTGAATATCAGAAATTTTATTAGGCACAACGTCTTTTAAACTATTTTTAACAGACAATATTAGCTTATGCGACCTAAACTTCTGACTCATACTTCGCTTTCTATTTTTCTTATTACGCAAAGCAAAGAAACGGTCTATCTGACTTATAAAAACGCGCTCTTCAATTTGCTCGGTTTCTAACACCAGCTCACGCATAGCATTCATTACATCATTAGTTAAGCTCTTTACGTCTTCTTCATTATCTAAGCTATATTCATCTTTAACATTTAGAGGCCTACCAAAATTAATATAAACATTACTTCTAAACTTTTTAGTTTGTGAGAAGTTTAACCCTACAGGCACTACCAACGGTGGCTTTTTATACTGTTCCTTAAATCCTAATATAATTCGAGAAATACCTGTCTTTATCTGTGTTATTTGGTGTCCAGAATGACTCTGACCTTCGGGAAAAATCATTAATATTTGATTTTCAGCTAACATTTCGTAAGCTTTTTTAAACATTGAATGATTATCAACAAGATCATTATCACTATCTTGGCGTCTAAAGACAGGAACAGCCTGCCAAATTTTTAAGATAGGACTAATAAGAGGATTTTTAAACAAGCCACTACGTGCCAAAGGATGTATTAATCGACTGCTTGTATATTGCAATAAAACGGCATCAGCAAGAGCGTTTGAATGATTTGCACATAATATGATGGGAGTGTCGTTTAGCAGTTTACTCTCGCCGCTAATTTCAACTTTTCTATAAAAGGATTTCACAAAAAAAAAGCATAGTTTAATCCATACTTTTTGCGCATATCCAAACTTTATTTTATGCCTTATCTCATCCATGATATTTATAATTTATGTAATGTTGAAGTCTGATCCCATGACATCAAGAATCGCCTGCACCCTATCTAACCTTTCTATTGGGTCTTGTAATTCTAGTAACGCCTGTTTATCTTCAATGTTAAATGGTAACAACTCACTTAAACGACAGCTTAATTCTGTTGCGCTTTGATAATTAATATTTAAATTAAGATTATGAATAACAGGATTACTTTTAATCGACTTTAATATATCAATTAAATTTGAATACGATTGAGGAACTGAAATATGATCCTCTGCTTCAATAAAGTCGATAGAGGCTGTTATCAATTTATCACTTTCTTCTGAAAGGTCTGATAAATTAACTCTCTCCTGACCTTCAACTGTGATTCCTAATAAGCCACTGGGTAAAGAATCCCAATCTATAATTTCTACATAAGTGCCAACATTATATATTTCAGGTCTATGCCCTACTTCCTGGCCTTCTTTTATTGAAACTATAATAAAACCATGTTCATTCTTTAAACAGGTTTTTACCATATCAATATAACGAGCTTCAAATATTTGTAATGGTAATCGGCCACCTGGAAACAATGTCATATTAAGTGGAAAAACGGGGCATTGCTTCATCTTTTCACACCATTACTTATATAATTATTACTGCTCAATTGAAGATTTTATTGAATCGGTCATTCGTTGTTTAAAACCATCTATTGTTTCTTTTGGTAATTTTTGTATCAGATTCTTTAGCTCTTCATCTGCTTTTTTATGGCCATTCATATTTGCAAGGCTAAGCCATTGAAATGCCATTTCATCATTAGATTTTATATCAACGCCTTTCATGATGATTTTTGCTAACGCATATTGAGCCCGAGCATAGTGTTGTTGGGCTGATTTATAATACCATGAAATCATTTTTTCACTATCTGGCTGCATTCCATAAAGCCCAGACTGATAGAGACTGGCTAGAAAGTATTGATCTTTTGCATCACCTAGCTCAGCAAGAATGATAGAAGTCTCCTGCGCTTTCTCATCATTTTGTTCAATACCAAAACCATTTGCATACAACCAGCTTAATGTGCGCAATGACTGTATATGCCCACCATCTGCAGCTTTCTTAATCCAGATGAATGCTTCTTTATAGTTTAACTCTACACCGTTACCATTCGCGTAAACCATACCCAATTGATTCTGTGCTTCAATATTACCGGCTTCAGCAGCTTTAGTTATTAATGCTATATCAGCTGGTTTCAATTCAGGTTGTGTCGCGTTTTGCTTATTCAAGGTACGGCCTATTAGGTGAAATATATCAAGTAATTATATCATCAATCACTAATATCTTATTCCAGATACTTTGTCTGTTTAATTTGATAGAACTCCTGCATATGAGCCGAAAATTCATATTTATCCTTAAATTTTGCTGGATCAACAGCATCGTATTGAAATACCTCTACATTCTTATTACTGCTACTCCAAAAATGCCATACTTTATCAATCAAAGTAAACGGAGCCTGCCACTCAAAGTCTTCTTGAGCCTGGTAATAAATTAAAACAGGTATTATTGGTATGCCAGAGCGGATAGATAGTTCAAATGCACCTAGCTTAAACTCTTTGGTAATACGTCGTCCAAAACAACCGCCTTCAGGATATAAAGCGATATTTTTGCCCTGATCACAGGCACTTAACATATTATCGACCGCGCTATGACGTGACTCAGGGTCATCCCGATCAACATACAATGTGCCAGCTACTCTATTGATTCGACCAACGATGAACCAGTCTTTAACCTCTATCTTAGCCAGTGAATGAACTGCATATAATGCAGGAATAGCAATATCTTCAACAGCTGATGGATGGTTAGATATAAGAATAAACTGCTTAGGAAGTGGTTTGAGGTTTTTTTGGTGCAGAATAAAGTTTAGACCGAGTGCCCGCAGGAAACTGCGACACCAGAAACGAAATAAGAAATAGTAGAACTTGCTATCATTTGTACCTGGCACGAATGATAGAAGATACATAAAGATTGTAAATGAAATAAATTCTAGAAGATTAATAATTTGCATGATCAGCTGCATTAAGCGCTCAAACATCTTATCTACTCTTAGTTTCTTTACTTATTATAAGTATAGTAAATTGAGACTGATTTGTTTTACTGGAGTAAATGAGCGAGAAGTTCTCGTAAAGGCTCAGCAAAAATATTCTCACCTGCGGCTTCGGTGCCTAAATTACCTCTATTTAATCGAAACATTAAAGCTTCTATGCTCGTTTCTTCTGGTTGCCATTGACCAGAGAGATCTATCTCTGAATCATTACTGACATTCACTTCGTAGTAGCTCTGAGCCTCTTTAAAGAAGACAAAACCATAACCTGAATCATCTCCTTGCTTGTAAGATGCTAATAACAAATCAATATCACGTAGTTCATCTGAATACAGTCCAAAAAGCTTTTCTAAACTGGTTTTATTCGAGTTCATCCAATCGTTAAGCCAAATAGTCTTCATTTCGTGTAAAGACTATTCACTTTAATAATTACTGGTAAGCTATTGATTATTAGATACTTCTTCAGTTCTTAGCAAGGTAAGTACCAACATCGTTATCAATGCAGAGAAAATGATAAAAACAGGGATTACGCCTAATAACCATGGCTGATCAGTCAAATACATAGTGCATGAGTAGGCTAATAGATAAAAACTGATAAGCGCTATATTAAGAAATGTCTTTGCGGAACCTTTTAAATGCCGAGAATGTTTCCAGATCCACAAGCTACCAATAATCAACATTGGCCAACCCAGAATCAAGGTAAAATAAGATATATACTCTTCCATACGCTCCTCAAAATTATTGTTTTATATATGCACTATGAATACCATAGCTAACTAGAAAATAACAGTAACTTTAGAATATAATACTTCGCTGAAATTCTAGTCAATAATAGACCCATTATGAAATCCAAAAATACCAATATATTTGAAACACATCATGAAAGTTTCGACAAAGACGTTATTCAAAAATCACACCAAAAGCCAATCATAGTAGACCTATGGGCCGAATGGTGCCCTCCTTGCCTGATGATAGCCCCTGTACTAAAAGGCTTGATAGAGGACTATGACGGAGAGATTTTGCTTGCTAAAGTCGAAGTTGATGAGGGCGAAAACATGAAAATCGCTGGTCACTACAAAGTACGAGGGTTTCCAACGATTATATTAATTCAGAATGGTGAAGAAAAAGCTCGATTCAGCGGCGCAAAACCAAAGCATTTCATTGATGAGTTAATCAAACAACATTTGGAATTATAACGAAAGCAAAGTCAAAGGATTTCACCCCATTAGGACAGGACGGCCTAATGGGTGAATTTTGAGCTTAATATGTATGACGACTATGCCAATTTGAAGTCTTTTGTTTAAAACTTACTCATTACATATTCAACAGTTTTTCGATTTCTGAATACTCTTGATTAATTCGCTCTATAACACCTGCATAAATCGATGAATCTAAGCCTGTTTGTTGCCAGGCGAAGTCATCAATCGCAGGTGCATTTTCAGGGTCGTCAGAGTTCAACTCCGCTAAAACTGCAATTGTATTAGAGATATGGATAATACTGACTTGTTGTTTGAAATCTGGTGCTTCTGAAGGATGATGGTGATAGCCAATCGAATATTTTATAAAATCGGGTAATTGCCAACTATCAGCTAGCTTCATTCCAACATCCATATGATTAAAGCCCATTAAGGATTGTTCAGCTTCAAACATTTGGTATTCATCAGGCCCTTCCATTGACAGCAAAATAGCTTCTTGTGATTGTTCAGGCATTCTATTAAACATTATTAGTTGTCCAATATCGTGTAATAAACCTGCTACAAAAAGACCATCGGCATTTCTTAAACCACATAGTTTTGTTAACTCATTAGCCGCAAGGCCACATAGAATACTGTGGTACCAAAAGTCCTCCATCGTCACAAGGCTATTAGGAATACCCTTAAAAGTATCAAAAGCTGATGTAGCTAATACTAAGTCTCTAATCTGCCGTGTACCCAATAAAGTAATTGCACGCGATACGGTATCCACTTCACTCATGAAACCGTACATAGCACTATTAGAAATTTTTAAAATTTTAACCGTTAGACCAGGGTCTTGACTGATTACTTTACCAATTTCATCAATTGATGAATCAGGATCTTCAATCAATGACGTTACTTTGTGGCAAACTTCAGGCAATGTCACTATTTTAGTAACATCAGAAATTAACTCGTCAATAGTAAGATTCATATATGCCTTAGCTAAAAAACTTAAAAGTTTTCATTAGATGTCTCATTTGCGCTCTTTATAGCCTTTTATCTACTTTAAGTATTCGCTTATCTAAAAATAATTAAAAATACTCTATTTTATATAAAAACGAGTAGCGGTATAAATAAAAAGATAGCAGAAAAACACTAAAAAATCAGGTGGTTATAGCTATTTATTTAAAATAAAAATATATAGTTGTAGTATCATCATAAAGCACCATAAATACCTTATTTATAAAAATATACTAGACTAAAAGAACATACTTTGAATAAGTTAATTAATGAATAGAACAAATTCAATATATACGTACTTCAATACCAACAACTTCATCAGAAGCTTGTTAATTCTATTCACCCTAAGTTTAAGCCAAATAACTTATGCAAATATCCAAATAGTAGAAAACCCATCACTAAAAAAAGAACGAAATTTATACTCTCAAGCTTTAACAGCATACAAAAAAAGACATTATCGACGTTTTTCTAAATACGTTAATCAACTACAAGATTACCCTCTCTATCCTTACCTAAAATATAAAGAACTGAAAAGAAATTTAAATCCAAAGAATATAGACCCAATCAAACTATTCTTAAAAAAATACGATGACTCTCCAGTTAGCAGCAAGTTACGAGCTCGCTTATTAAGTTCACTAGCACGACAAGAGCTTTGGAAAGATTATTTACTAACCTATCAATACACCAGGTCTGAGAAATTTCAGTGTCTATATTTAAAAGCACTTTATAAGGAAGGTTTCATTATACCGGCTTTTGAGCAAGTTCCAGCATTATGGATGGTAAGTAAATCACAGAATAAAGCATGCAACTTCATTTTCAATAAATACAAACAAGCCGGTAAATTAACAAATGAAATGATTTGGGATCGTATAGAATTAGCGATGAAAAAAAGGAAAGTACATTTAGCTAAGTACTTAGCGAAAAGCTTACCTCTATCTGAGCAGAAATGGGTTAAATTATGGGTTCGTTCTCACTATAAGCCTGATATCTTATTTACACATTCATTAGTTAATCAGTTACACCCAAAACTTTACACCATTCTCACACATGCAATTAAACGAAAAGTAAGAAAAGACACCAACAAAGCCATTACTTTATTCAATTATTTAAACGATAAAGTAGGTATGCCTTATACGAATAAAATTGAAATTTATAAAAAGATAGGTACCACTCTCACTAAAAGACATAATGAAGATGCAGGTATATGGCTTAATAAAATTCCAGACAGCGAATCCACAAATTATATTAGTGAGCTAAAAGTTCAATCTGCCATTCGCCACGAGCAGTGGAATAAAGTTATCAAGCATATTGATAATATGCCGACATATATGCAACAAAAGATCAGATGGCAATTTTGGTGGGGATATTCACATAAACTGCTCGGTAATGAAATAGAGTCTGTAGAAATACTAAATCGCGTTGCAGAGAAACGTGATTATTATGGCTTTCTTGCTGCAGATTTAATCAATAAACCTTATAGCTTTGAACACGCCCCTATCAAAATTAATAATTTCTTAATTGAAAAAATTTCATCTTTGCCAGGTATTCAACGAGCAAAAGAGTTTTATTATTTCAAACAAGTTGCCAATGCAAGACGCGAATGGAATAACGCCATTTCTGATTTTTCAGATGAACATTTATTAACTGCAGCAAGGATTGCATATGGATGGGGCTGGCATGACAGGGCAATTGCAGCAATTGGAAAAACTAAAAATCTAAACGATGTTGAAATTCGATTCCCACTTGTTTATAAAGACATCATCGATAATTACTCAAAAAAACATAAAATAGATTCTGCATGGACGTACGCTATCATCCGTAGAGAGAGTATTTTTATTAATGATGCAAAGTCGGAAAAAGGCGCACTTGGTTTAATGCAACTACTACCAAGAACCGCAAGAGCGACAGCTAGAGCTATAAAAACCCGTTATAGAGGTACCAAACAACTAATTAAAATAGGACCTAACATACGTTTAGGTACCTACTATTTAAAATCATTGTTTCGTAGACACCATCAACAAACTGTTTTAGCTACTGCTGCTTATAATGCAGGGCCAACTAATGTAAGAAGATGGTTACCTTTAGATAAGCCAATGGAAGCTATACGATGGATTGAATCTATACCTTTTAAAGAAACACGTGAATACGTGAAGAATGTTTTGGCTTACAATATTATTTATCAATTCAGAATGGGTTTAAAAAAGCAAACTCAGATAAGCCAATTAATGCCTCTCATTCCAGCTAAAATATAGACTACGCTACACTGACTCAGACTTAATCTCACAACTTGAAATATGAGTTCATAAATAACCTAATAGATGACTACTAATAGTACTTAGCTGCCGTAAAGTCAAAAGGAAAAACCTGCCGCAGAGAAAAACATGTGCTGTAGGGTGCGCCATGCGCACCAATATCAATAGGTTTATGTTGCCAAATCATAATTTCTTTTAGTTACGGTGCGCATGGCGCACCCTACAAACTAAAAATGCTACCCACACTTCTCAGAGCAGCGAATACAGTAAATAGGTTTTGATTTTCCTCTGCGGCAAATCCATTGACTTTGGTTTCTGTCCGCATCAGGATGATTTGAAACATTCGGATTGTCAGGTTACGCCTAGCTACTAACTTCTACTTACGCTATTTAAAACATCTCTTATTTGAATAGATCTCAATGAAGAATATATACCTTTATTTGCAAGTATAAATGTACCTGCCGATTGATGTGATGATAAAAGTTGAAGTTAAACCGCGGTTAAAAGCATGCTTAAATTGATGTTCAGATTTGAATATATCTTCATTCATGGCCACGTAAGATATAAGTTAACCAGATCCATTGCAAATAAACCTGGTTATTTTTTGGTGGTAATTTCGACCCTACCAATTAAGACTTTTGAATGACTGAAGCTGATCAACCATTCTATTTACCTCATCACCTGCCCAGTAAATTCGTTTACAGCTAGGACAGCCATGAGATGTGACTGTTTTATTATGGATATCATCAGGAAGCTTTACCCATTGGTTTATATTGAGCATCGTCATTGTTGTATTACACACCATACAACGCGAAAAAGGCTTATAGAGCCAATCTATCTTTAAATGTTTTCCTATCTGTTTTATTTGCTCGAAAACAAGAGGTGATTTAATAGGTATAACCTTCTTTAGAGCTGGCGATACGCCTTTTGCAACATTTTGGTTAAGAATGAGAACTCGCTGCTCACTCTGAGCCAGATCAGACAACTGTTTAGCAGATAACTTTTCATACGGGATATATACATCATAGCCTGCTGCACGTAGCCAATGAGCCGTATCTTCTAAGCCCTGAGCACATATAAGCCTTGGTACGGTGTGCTGATCAGTCAATAAAATCATAATAACTACTCGCTAAATCAGACTCCCTTCTAATATTGTTTATAAAATTTTTAATACTTACCTATTATTTAGCTGATTGATCTCATAAAATGTAAAATTATTACTATTGTTACGAACTGTTTACATTTTGATATGATTTATAACCATAAATTAATTAATGATCTGGCATGGTGTATTGCTTCTCCCTGCTTAATAAACGACTCGGACTATCGTGATCCCCACCTATTAGCCGATGACTGGTTCCAACAGCAAATATCAAATAACCAAGCCTTATTACTTGAGCAAGATAAGGCTCCGCATCTAATTCAAGCTTACTTATCTAAGATGCCAACTTTTAAATTAGGCATCTATTTTGAAAACCTGGTTGCATACTGGTTTAGCATTCATCCAGAATACGAAATATTACATCAAAATCTGGTCATATCATCTGAAACAAGAACAATAGGTGAATTTGATTTAATTCTGAGAGAAACCACTACACAAAAAGTAATTCACTTAGAAGTTGCTGTTAAATTTTTTCTCGAAATATCTTTTAGCGACAGGATACATTGGTTAGGTCCAAATCTAATAGATAGTCTGGATACAAAATTCGATAAATTAATTAATAAACAAATAAAGCTTTCTTCAAAGAAAGAAGCCTTAGCGACTTTAAAAAATAATAATATTGAGATAGATGAACACTGGATTATATTAAAAGGACGTTTATTTAAAAAAAATGGATTTAATGATAACCAATACAGCTGGATTAATATTGATAGCTTTATTGAGATAGGAGAAGATAATTCTAAATGGGTCATTTTACCAAAAACCTATTGGCTTTCTGAAATAAATAATTTGCATTATAACTTTTTACCTACTGAGCAATACGATAAAAAATCATTAAATTCCGTTCTAATAGAATCTTTAAAAAGTTCACCTATATGTATTGCAAAAACTATTAATGACATTGAAATTAAAAGACTATTTATTACACCTAATGACTGGGAAGAAAGAGCAATCAATTCATTAACTTAAGTTTTCAATAGAAACCACTTCAGCGACATTATTTACAACTCGCCATTTAACATTAAACTCAAATAACGATATTGCATATTGTTTTGAATCATCATCAATATACGCAGGTCGAGGGTCTAGTGACAATGTTTCATATATAATATTTTGTAATGAAGGATATGAATTTTTAACTGTTTCGATAAATACTTGAGACTCTTCCAAGAATACTACTTTTAGTTTTTTAACGGGCTTATCCGTAGCGTATGAAGACTCAGCTTCTGGAATAGAATCTGCATAATTAATATAAGGCTTTATGTCTATAATCGGCGTGCCATTCATGAGATCTGCACCAGAGACATAAAGCCTTATCTTTTTTTTATCCGTACTAATTCTATTTAATTTAACAACAGAAAGCCCAATAGGGTTTGGACGAAAAGGTGAGCGACTAGCATAAACCCCTATTCTTTTATTACCTCCAAGCCTGGGAGGCCTTACAGTTGCTTTAACATCTTTTCCAATGTGCTGATGAAAAACAAATACTAACCATATATGAGAAAAACCCTCTAACTCTCTCACATAGTCTTCATGATCATAGGGCGCAACTAATTCAATAACAGACTCTACATTCTCAACCAGACCCGATTGTCTGGGTATACCAAATTTATCATTAAAACAATTACGAACTACAGCAATTTTATCGAATTTAAAATCTGACATTTTATTGCTTTTTAATTCTTTTAAAAACAATATGGCGTATTTCATCATCAGTCAAAACAATGGGGTTAGTCTTCATACTACTTCCCCTGCTATGACCAACAATATGCTCCAGGTGTTCCAATCGAATTCCATATTCTTTTAAATACGGCAAATCCATTTTGATAGTTAATTCATTTAGTGTATCTATTAACGCTTCATGAGCGGTAGTATCCGATAAACTTTCGTCATTAATAAATAAACGACCCAAATTTGCATATTTTTTTAAAGCAATGTTAGTGGGTTCTCTTTCTAACATAGTTTTAATATTCATGATGGTAGCTTCTGCTACTAAAGTTCCACAAACTGCACCGTGTGGGATTGGAAAAAAAGCACCTAACGGGGATGCTAGTCCATGTACAGATCCCAACCCTGTTTGTGCTAAACAAATTCCAGACATCAATGATGCATAAGCCATCTTAGTACGATTATCATCACTATTATCACCTTCATACCATGGCAGTAGTGACTCGATAACAGCTTTAATACCACTCATTGCTAAAGCATCAGTCATCTCATTTGATTTAATAGAAACATAAGACTCCATTAATTGTGTTAACGCATCCATTCCATTAGTTGCAATTAATGAATCCGGGCATGTTTTTAAAAGGTCAGGATCAAGGATGGCATAATTAGCAACGAGTTGTTCATCACGAAATGATTTTTTAAACCCATCAAAAGCCTGCACACTTAAAACAGAATTTTTTGTTGCTTCACTACCCGTGCCCGCAGTCGTAGGGACTGCAATAAACGGAACAGCAGGACCACTATATGCCAGTTCAGGGCCCACTCCTTCTAAGAAGTCCATAACAGAATTATCAAGCCTTAATAGCCCCGCTATTGCTTTTCCTGCATCTAGCGCACTGCCACCACCAATTGCAACAACAACGTCAACACCAGCTGTCTTATATTCATCAACGCATTGATCAATTAAATCAGGTGAAGGCTCAGTAATAATATGACAAAGCGAATAATTTATAGATTGACTCGTAAATACAGCTTCCAAATTTTTCCAGCTATCCGTATTTATAAAGCTTTTCTCACCGGTAACAATTAAAATATTTTTACCGAAGGATTCGATAATTGAAGGGAGCTTTTTAATTGCACCGCAACCAAATTCTATTTTGGGTAAGCATGATATTGAGAATGGGTTAAGATTGAACATATTTAGAGTATCTCTATTAATTTCCTCTAAATTATACTTAAGTTTTAATAAGAAAGATGCAGGATATTAATCCTGCAGAGTTGCATTATAAACCTAATTTACTTAAATCTAGCTTACCGTCTTTTGTTGGTGGACACCAGTAATAGGCTCCAGTAATCGGTTTAGTAAATGTAAACAAAGCATCAACAATCGAATCCTCTTTACCCAGCATACGATCAAGTACCATTTCAAAAGGCTTAAATGAGGTAGCAAACGAAACGAATACCAAACCAGCATCTACACCTTCTACCCAGGGCATTGAGCGACGTAACATAAAGGCTTCTGGGTCAAAACTTTCTTGCGCTGCCCTTTTTACATGAGCGGACTCTGGCGCCTCATCAAACTCTTCATTATCTTTAATATGGCGACCTATAACATCATCTTTTTTATCACTCGTCATATCATCAAGCATTTCAAAGTCATGCAGCCACTGCTGAACAGCTACAAAGCTTCCGCCATCCAACCCAGCTCCATTATTACCAATGATTGCAACCTGTTCGGCTTCACTGTCAACTGGATTTTCAGTTCCATCTTCATAACCACTAAGATCACGATTACTATCATAGGATGAAGCATCAATAACATCATTTAGTACAAAGCCAGCAGACAATAATGACTCTATTTTTCTAGAACGATGAAACAACTCTCCTCGATCAGTACCTCGTAACCAACACCATAAGGCAGCGGGCGTAGATGGAATTTCATATCCTTTACTAGTTTGAGCAGGGAATGTACGTAACTCAGGAACATCACCACCTAACACATCGACTAGAGAAAGCCCTACTCCTACTACCGTAATATCACTATCAATAAATGAAATTAAATCATTCAAACCAGCGGCTACATCCTGTTCAGATACAATAGAAAATGACAAATAACGTGCCATAGAATTTTCTTTTGCAAGTATGCCGTTTTGAACATTTTTCATAATTATCAATACCTATTTTTATATTAAGACTAAATGAAATTAATATTACTAAGATTTAATAAATCAATTTTTTTTGACTTTTTTGCAATCAGAACTTCGGAGCTTGTTTCATTCTTCAATTTAGTTTGAAGCGCCTGCATTGCTACAGGTTCACCGTGAACTAAAACGACTGGAGGATTTTGACTAAAGTTCTTATACCAATTAACCAGGTCAGTTTGATCAGCATGGGCAGACAAACCACCTAATGTATGTACTTTGGCATTCACCTTCAGTGTTTCACCCCATAACCTAATATGACCTGCACCTTCGACTAACTGCCTACCAAGAGTTCCACGCGCCTGGAAACCTGTAATCATGATATGACAATGTTTACGCCAAATATTATGTTTCAAATGGTGTTTAATTCGACCACCTGTACACATACCACTTCCTGCAATAATAATTTGACCTGATGGTATTTTATTTAATTGCATTGATTGGTTAGCGGTTTTTGAAAAGCTAAAATTCGGCAATAATGATTTTATAGATTTATTTTTCCACATTTCAGCGGCATCATCATCATAAAGATCTGTATATTTCGAATACACTTCTGTTGCACTTATCGCCATTGGACTATCTAAAGATATTTTCCAGCGATCTAAATCCCATTCGTCATAATATTTTGAAAAATCATAAAGCAAACGCTGCGTTCTTCCTACAGCAAAAGCTGGGATAATGATATTGCCTTTGTCACTATTTGCCTGACAGATTATATCTGTTAACTCCTGATGAGTATCCTCTGGGCTACGATGGAAACGATCACCATATGTTGATTCTAGAAGTACTAAATCTGCATCCTTAATAATAGTTGGATCATGCATAATTGGACGATTTGGATAACCTATATCACCACTGAAAACAATTTTTTTCTTAACTCCTTGTTCCTCAATCCAAACCTCAACAATTGATGAACCTAGTATATGCCCCGCATCATTTAAACGAAAAGATATTGTTGGTGATATTTTTTTTATTTCAGAATAGTTAGTCCCTTTAAACTGCAGCATTGCATATTCTGCATCTTTAACTGTGAAATAAGGTGTTAATAAATCAAGACCTTTTCTTTGCCGTTTTTTATTTTCCCACTCCGCTTCTCTTTCATTTAAATAACCTGCATCTTTGAGCATAATACGACACAAGTCACGACTGGCTTTTTGGGTATATATTTTTCCACTAAAGCCTGATTTAACTAAAAAAGGAAGTCGACCTGAATGGTCTATATGAGAATGGCTGAGAATAACCGCATCGATTGAGGCAGGGTCAAAAGGAAAGTCCTCCCGATTAAGAAGTTCTTCTAAACGACTGCCCTGCACCATACCACAATCAAGTAGTATTCGAGTCTTTCCAGCTTCTATCAGATAACAGGAACCTGTTACCTGCTCAGCTGCTCCATGAAATTGTATATACATAGCACTAACTTAGTTGAAACTAACTGTATTTACAATAACCTGTATCAATACTAATCTATAAATAATAAATTGAATTCACTATCTAACGGACTACCTTGCGCATTAAAACAATAAACACTTACTTCACAATTGCTTTTACCGCTCCAAGAGCCAATTCGGCACATTTTAAAATTAGTGCCGCCATAAGCATTCACAGTAAATTGCCCCCTATTGCAATTTAAACCATCAAATATCACTTGATAAATACCTTTTGAATCTCTTATCCGTGTTACCGCTTTACCGTTATTAAAAGTATAAGAACTGGTACTTAATACTGCACTTTTAGCAGTTGGATTAGAATTCCATGTGTAAGCAACTACGCCGTGCTTACTAATAATCTGGTTCTTTGACTGGTCAATAGCAGCAAAACTATTACCAGCAAATATAAAAAGAAATGGAACAATAGAAAGCATCAACAGTGCTGGATGTTTTCTGGTATGTAATTCAGTTGAAGTCATGATAAATCCTGTAAATTCTTGTAAAGAAAATGCTGCTAAGTAAGTTGCCAATAAATTATTTGGTCCACAGCTAAGTGTAGTCATAATTCATAAATATGACACAAGCACACGAATTTAATTCAAACTAATATCCCAAGCTTAAAGTGTTAAAGGAAACTAAGCGATGGGAATAAAAGACAGGCAAAAAAAAGCCCCTCATTGAGGGGCTTTTCCAAATATGGCGCGCTCGGGAGGATTCGAACCTCCGACCGCTCGGTTCGTAGCCGAGTACTCTATCCAGCTGAGCTACGAGCGCGTGTTTTGAAGGCGTGAATTATCCAGATAATGGTGGTACTCGTCAAGCTAATTTGTTGTTTATTTTAGTATTTTCTTATATTTGTTTTGGATTGATTAAAATCTAGGCAATGGTGTTATCTGTGCTTGTACTGAAGGTTTAGTATTTTGAGAGTTTGGTAATTTAGGCGTGTATTAATTGTTGGTATTGTTATTTGTGTAAAGTAAATTGTGAGCTTTATACAGAAACAAAAGACACTTAGAAAGTAGCTAGAGATAAGTGAGGTTATTGAAACATGATAGTGGGGACGCGCAGATAGTCGTACAAATCAGAAAAGGCATCTGTGAGGGTTCTCGTCCGTTATTAAACTTCATGAAAGCCTGATAGAGGGATTGCAGGCACTTCCATGTGCCTGTCCTTCGGATTCGCTTCGCTCACGTTATTTTGTTCCTGACAAAATAATCGAACCCTTTCTCGGGTTCTCGTCCGACTTAC
>JAUVDT010000084.1 GCA_030595185.1 Gammaproteobacteria bacterium | reverse complement strand
GCGTACCCAAAGCACTTCGTGGGGCAAGCTCCCTCTGCGGTGAAATCCTTTGACCTTGTTTTGATCTTTTAATGACCCCTTTAGGATGATTTGAGACATTAGAGTTATCAGATCAAGTCTGAACCAATACAAAAGCCTCTATTTTTATTTATCTAAATCTGTATAACCCAAGCTTGATAAAGCCTGCTCATCATCCGACCAACCTTTACGAACCTTAACCCATACTCGTAAAAAAACTTTTGAATCTAATAGTTTCTCTATATCATGTCGCGCGTTGGTAGACATAGACTTCAAACGATCACCTTTTTTGCCAATCACTATCGTTTTCTGCCCTTTTGTTTCTACCAAAACAGTAGCATGTATCCGAACAAGTCCTTCTTCTTCCTTAAAAGACTCTATGTCGACAGTTGTTTGATACGGCAATTCTTCACCCAATTCACGAAATAGCTTTTCACGAATAATTTCAGCGGTTAGAAATTTAACGCTACGATCGGTAACTTGATCTTCTGGAAAATACGGCTCACCTTCTGGCAAATATTTACCTATCAGCTCTTCAAGCTCATTTACATGAGTACCTTTTAATGCGGAGATCGGTATGATATCCGAAAAATCATGTTTCGCCTGAATCTCTTGTAGGAATGGCAACAAACGGGATTTATCCGTTACCCAATCTATCCTATTTACAGCAAGAATTAATGGCACTTTAGACTCTTTTAATTTATTAAGGACAGCCTGGTCTTCTCCTGTCCATTTTAATGCATGCACAATAAAAACAATCACATCTACATCTTTAGTGATAGATGTTGCCGCTTTATTCATATAACGGTTAATAGCCTTTTTTCCCCCAGTATGAATACCAGGAGTATCAACATAAATAACTTGTGAGTCTTCTGTTGTTTTCACACCAAGAATTTGATGCCTTGTTGTTTGTGGCTTATCTGCTGTAATACTCAGCTTTTGGCCAATGATATAGTTTAATAATGTAGACTTACCAACATTAGGACGACCAACAATTGCTACATATCCACAAAGCATTTTTTCTGACCTTTTTCATTTAACAACATAATTATTTAGCTAACTCTATTGATTCAATGGCGACTTTTGCTGCTTCTTGCTCAGCAATTCTACGACTTCGTCCAACACCATTTGTTTTCATTTTTAATTCTTTAATAATGCATTCGACTGAAAAGATCTGCTGATGTGCTTTGCCTTTAATCTCAGTCACATTATATTCAGGCAATCGATAACGACGAGACTGCAGATACTCTTGTAGTTTTGTCTTCGAATCCTTTTCTGGTCCGTCTATCATCGTCTGTTCAATTTTTGTTTTGCATAAGCGTAAAACCATTTTTTTACACTCATCAAACCCAGCGTCTCTTAGTACTGCACCTAAAATTGCTTCAACAGCATCGGCTAAAATAGACTCACGTCTAAAGCCTCCACTTTTTAGCTCACCACTACCTAAAGAAATAAATTCACCCAACTGAAGAAATTGAGCAATTTCAACAAGGCTTTCTTTTTTTACGACAGAGGCTCTTAAGCGACTAAGATCCCCTTCACTTGCTTTAGGTAAAGAAGCAAAAAGCTGCTCAGCAACTACGAAATTTAAAACACTGTCACCGAGAAACTCTAATCTTTCGTTATTTGTCGACCCAACACTACGATGTGTTAATGCTTCAAATAGAAAGTCTTCATTTTTGAACGTGTATTCTATTTTTCTGCTTAATTTTTCTATATCTGGGATCAAGGAATTAACTCCACCTCATGATCAAATACAGTCACGTAATACAGGTTACCGACAATTCGCCCTCTGTCTTCATAATGTAAAGTTACTTTAACACCACCACCATCTGATGAACTTCTGCTTCTTAATTTAATTGGCTTTTTCTTCATAATTTTATGCAAACTATTAGAACCAAAACGTTTGGCAATCATCGTTTTTATTTGTGATGGTGTTTTACCTTTAATAGCAGAATCTGTTTCTAAGCCATTCAGAATTGAACGAGCACTAAAAAAGTTCAAGTACGATGGAATGATATTTAATGCTGAAACGGCAACAACACCAAGAAAAGCAAGTACTACCATCCAACTCATCATGGTCAGACCTTTTTGTTTATACATTTTTCACCCTCATTATTATAAGTTATCAACAACATTGATTAATCAATCATATTTCCTAAACGCTTCCAATCGATTCCATCATCACTCCAATTCATCCATATCATGAAAGCTTTACCAACAAGATTTTCATCTGGCACTGTACCCCATACTCGACTGTCACGACTATTATCTCTATTATCACCCATTGCAAAGTAATGCCCTGCTGGAACTGTATATTCGCCTTCTGGGCTTATATAACCGGGTTTCAGCAAAATACTGTGTTTTACACCTGTTAAATTTTCTAAATGTTCATTAGCTCTTATTTCGCCAGACCCCGTATATTGCGAAACAAATGAACGACTAACCGGTTCGTTATTAACATATAGCACTTTTTCACGATAAACGATTTTATCGCCCGGTAAACCAATCACTCGCTTAATATAATCAACACTAGGCTCAGGTGGATAACGGAAGACAACAACATCACCACGCTTTGGTTTAGAGTCACCAAACACGAGTTTATTCGCAACCGGTATACGCACACCATAAGCTGACTTATTCACCAGAATAAAGTCACCTATATTAAGTGTAGGAAGCATTGAACCAGAAGGAATTCTAAATGGCTCTACAATAAATCCTCTTAAAAGAAATACAATGGCCAATACAGGAAAGAAAGACTTAGCGTACTCAACAATTATTGGCTCTTTTACCTCAGCACCCTCAGCACGGGCTTGTCGTCGAGGCAATAGATACCATTTGTCTAACGCCCAGATCAAACCAGATATCAGGCTCCCCATAAAAAGGTAAAAGGCAAAATCAAAATTCATTATTATTCCTGTTTATTATATTTGTAATTTTTAGTCGTCAATTTTTAATACTGCAAGAAATGCTTCTTGAGGTACTTCTACGCTACCAAACTGTTTCATGCGTTTTTTACCTTTTTTCTGCTTCTCAAGTAGCTTACGTTTTCGACTTGCGTCACCGCCATAACACTTGGCAGTTACATTCTTTCGCAAAGCTTTAACATTTGTTCTGGCAATAATATTTCTACCAATTGCTGCCTGGATTGCCACATCAAACATTTGACGAGGAATCAGCTCTTTCATTTTTTCAGTTATTAATCGACCGCGTGATACAGAGTTATCTCTATGTACGATCATGGCCAGTGCGTCAATCACTTCATTATTAATTAAGATATCCACTTTAACTAAGTCAGCTTCTTGAAAACGAACAAACTCATAATCAAATGATGCATAACCACGACTAACTGATTTCAATCGATCAAAGAAATCTAATACAACTTCACTCATTGGCATTTCATAACTGATGGAAACCTGGTCACCCATGTACTGCATTTTTGTTTGTACACCACGCTTATCTATACAAAGCTTAATAACATTTCCTAAGTATTCCTGTGGCACCAGTATATTAGCGACAATAATTGGTTCGCGAAGTTCTTCTATGTAATTTACTTCAGGCAAATCATCCGGTCGGTGAATTTGAAACACTTCACCTTTTGTATTAAGTATTTCATAAATAACGGTTGGGGCAGATGTTATCAGGTCAAGATCATATTCACGCTCCAGCCTTTCCTGAATGATTTCCATATGCAGCATACCAAGGAAACCAATACGAAAACCAAAGCCCAATGCAGAAGATGTCTCTGGCTCATAGTTAAGTGAAGCATCATTTAATCTCAGCTTATCAAGCGCATCACGAAACGTTTCAAAGTCATCGCTCGATACAGGGAACATACCTGCAAAAACTCGCGATTGAACTTTTTTAAACCCGGGTAATACCTCCGTCGCCGCATTATTTGATAATGTAATCGTATCACCGACTTTTGCAGCATCTATCTCTTTAATACCTGCGATTATAAAACCTACTTCACCAGCACTTAATCCATCTCTGTTTTCACGATTTGGTGTAAAGACACCTACAAAATCTACGGGATAAACCATGCCAGTCGACATTATTTTCATTTTTTGTTTTGGCTTTAGTGAACCCTCTACAATTCTCACTAAAACAATAACACCCACATAATTATCAAACCATGAATCAATAATTAAGGCTTTTAATGGCGCATCAGGATCACCTGCTGGCGCAGGCGTTAATTCAATCAATTGCTCAATCATTTCTTCAACACCAAGACCTGTTTTTGCAGAAACGTGACACGCCTCTCCAGCCTCGATACCAATGACATCTTCAATTTCTTTCGTTACTCGGTCAACATCCGCTGCAGGCAAATCAACCTTGTTTATAACAGGTATAACTTCTAAGCCTTGTTCAATCGCGGTATAACAATTTGCAACACTCTGCGCTTCAACGCCCTGCGATGCATCAACAACTAATAGAGCGCTTTCACAGGCTGAGAGCGAACGAGATACTTCATAAGAAAAATCAACATGCCCTGGTGTATCAATAAAGTTCAAATGATAAGTTTCACCATTTTTAGATTTAAAATCTAATGACACACACTGAGCTTTAATGGTGATGCCACGCTCACGTTCAATATCCATTGAATCAAGGACCTGAGCCGACATTTCGCGATCTGTTAAACCACCGCAAATTTGAATAATGCGGTCAGCCAATGTTGATTTACCATGATCAATATGAGCAATGATAGAGAAGTTACGAATGTTTTTTTGCATATTAAATAATTACTTTTAAAATTTTATCTTGATCAAAAAAATGTTGGCAGATCACCTGATCATTTAAGCATAATACAGGCACATCATTACCATAGAGAGCCAGTAATTCTTGCTGACTATCAACATCAACTTTTTTATAACGTATTTCTGCATTCTGAAGAAAGCTATTCAGCTCTTCTTCAAAAGCATCGCATAAATGACAATTAGCTCGGCTAAAAAGCACCCAATTCATTTAGGTTTTTAGCCTTTCAATTTTAGAACGTGGAATAAACGCCCACCATTTCTCATAATTAAAACAGGTATCGCTGTACCAACAGGCAATTGTTTAATTATTTTTTTATAGCTAGAAACTGAAGACAGTGTTTTATGATTTAACATTAAAATCACATCTCCTTTTTTCATACCCGTGATATTCGCAGCACTATCCGCCTCTACTTCAAGCACCAATACACCTTGATGTTTTTCAGACTCTTTAACTTGCAAGCCAATACGATCAAATTGTTTCTTTGGGGCAGCCGCCGGAGTTACTTCATTAACTTCTTCTAGCGCTAATTCAGCAATCACAACTTTTAGAACTTTACGCTTTTTATCTCGTAAAACTTCTACTGTTACTTTTTTGCCAACTTCAACCCGTCCTACAAGAGCGGGTAAATGGTTAGAGTCTGTTACCCAGTGACCATTAAACTTTAAAATAACATCTCCTGCTAAAATACCGTATTTTTCAGCGGGTGAATCTTTAATCACTTGAGAAACCAAAGCGCCTTTAGCGCGGTCTAAACCAAATGATTCAGCAAGCTCTCTGGAAATTTCCTGAATATAAACGCCCAACCAACCACGAGTCACATGACCTGATTTTTTGATTTGAGCAACAACATCCATTGCCACTTCAATTGGAATTGCAAATGACAAGCCCATGAAACCGCCTGTATTTGTATAAATTTGTGAATTAATACCGATCACTTCACCATCAAGATTAAATAATGGCCCGCCTGAATTACCCGGGTTAATGGCTACATCGGTTTGAATAAAGGGCACGTAAACATCTCTTGGTAAACTACGACCTTTAGCACTGACAATACCTGCAGTTACTGAATGATCAAAACCATACGGTGAACCAATCGCAAGCACCCATTCGCCGACTTTCAATTTATTCGAATTGCCAATTTTTACAGCGTTAAGGTTTTCTGCATCAATTTTCAAAAGCGCTACATCCGTCATGCTATCGGTGCCAATCAGCTTAGCGACTAAAGTGCGTTTATCACTAAGACGGACTATGATCTCATCCGCACCTTTAATAACATGATAATTTGTTAAGACATAACCATCTTCTGAAATAATAAAACCTGAACCTAAAGACTCTGATTTTTGACTGGGATGACCGTTACCCTTTCCATCTTTACCAAACTGATCACCGAAGAAATGTTTGAATAAATCACCAAAAGGACTGTCTTTTGGTAGCTCCATGCCTTTGAACGGGGTTGAGCTCACTTTTTTAGTGGTACTAATATTTACTACAGACGAGCTATTATCTTCAGCCAACTCAGTGAAATCAGGCAAAGAAGCCGCAAATAAACTATTTGAAATCAATAAGATAGATAACAGAACAACAGATAAGGCGCTTTTTAAACAAAGCGATTTATAGCTCGACATACAATGGATTCCTGAAATATGAAGCATGGGTATTTAAGGCATGGATATTATCACGGACAGCGACAAGATGCAGTCTCAGCATTATCACTTTTTCCAGTTTAATCATGGTTTTAAAGGAATATTACTGGATTCGAAATACCATGAATAAAAAGCGGATCTATTGCGTGGCTATACTTTGTAGCTTCTTTACTAAAACTGGCAAAAAGTCAGAGCGATGACACCCTTTTGTAATTGATACACGGGAGACAAACAATCCTGCAAAAAGACCAATAAAAGCACTAGCGATAATATGAAGCTCTCCGCCCCAGCCCAGTATTTCACCTAACCAGCTAGCCATTAAAGCAAACCCAATCATGCCGCCTAACGGTGCCATATAAGCTAACAATGAACCGTTCAATAACATGCTTTCATTAATACCGATGATCACTTGATCACCTGGTGATAAATTAGGCTGAACATTTTTTGCTTTGGGGATAGTCACTAAAGAATGCTTTTGACCAATTGCCTTAGACAACACGGCCGTGCCACAAGCTTTATTGGCCCCGCAGCTATTACACGAAGACTTTCTTAGAGTCTGAACAATAATTTGCTCAGCATTGACTTCAACAACTGTCGCTTGCTCTTCTATCATTGACGATGCTGAATAGATTCAGCAATTAATTTCACGGTATTAAGAGGCACTTCACCTATGGCAGTTACCTGATAATTACCCATCATCAAACCAAACGCATTAATGGAGCCCATTTTGGTATGCCCATCAAGCCGGTGTGGTGCATTAACATTTCGATCAATAAAGACAGAGACTGATGCTAAGCCATCACTGAATATAAGTTGCTGAACGCTTTTTTGTTTCTTTCTCATTGGTTTAAGTATATTTTTTGTCAGCATAAAACCATTTGGTAATTGCTTGGCAAACCAATTATTACCCGCCTTAAGCGGCTGGGTTTCATTCTGTTTTAATACCTTGAAATCATTAGGTATAAACGTTTGTTTAAAAGCCTCTTTTGGGGGCGATTTCAGATACTCAAAGTCGGTAAACATCATGTGTTCTAAGGCTTTTTTATCTTTGTTGATTACATCACAACGCAACATTAAACCTGTATCTTTATCCAGCCAGTACTTAAAACCATAGCGGTAATCATCTTTGGGTTTAACCAAAATGATCTGCGTGTCTCGATTGGCTATACGCTCCTGTCCCAGCATCGACAATTCATAATGCTTATTCAGTTGTTTGATATCTTTTGGTAAATCGGGATGAAATGGTAAATTTGATGTCATTTCGTTAATACTTACCAAATGCTTATTTGGAAAGATAGAAATCACTTCACCATTTTTATGAATTAACTGACGCGGTTCGCCATTTAATGACTTTAGACTAACCCAAATCTTTCCATCTTTACTACCATGAGCAATGCGCATGGCTTCCAGCTTTTGATCGCGCCAAAAAACAAAAGTGCCCTGATAATTTCCCTGATGACTTGAATTACTCATTTTGTTAATCCAGTCTTGTACCGTTTCAGCCTGTACAACACCAGAAAACACACTGCTCATCAGAGCTACCAACAACCATTTCATGTTATTTGGTTTCTCCTGGCTCATAAGCTACCGCACGAACATATGGCACCATGCCTTGATAATTACCACCAGAGGCCGAACGTGCATGGTTAACCAGGTAGTTATTCAGCTCTTCTCTCGCTGCAATTTTGTCCGTAACATCCATCTGCTTTTCTTCCGAGCTTTTAGCAAACTGGGACAATTGAATATTCTTTGGTGCAACAATTTCTTGCTGAGCAACGGCAGGCACTGTGCTGTTATCTGCAACGATAGTGACCGTTTGATTAAGTAGCACAGTCGACATAGCAACCACCGATGCAAAAGCGGCACCCATAACCGGTTTAAACCAGCTGGATGAGAAGAAGCCAGATCGAGAAGTTGCTGCTTGAGTAGCTGGTTCATCCATTGGTATATCTGCAATGGCACGTGCAACCGCATCACTCACATCTATTGATGAGTAGACATCACTCTCACCACGCATAGCATGTCCAATACGGGCAAAGTCTTGTATTTGCTTTCTATTGTCAGCTTGTTGAAAATCTTTGCATAGACTATCCAGTTCTTTATCGGAAAGTTCACCATCCATAAATTCTGAAATTCTTACGCCTGATTCTTCTTTCATCTGTATCTGCTCCTACAAACAAACGGGTCATTTATTACCATCATCAAATTAATCATCAAGATGTGGCTTAAGTTGTTTATCAATGGCTTCACGCGCTCTAAAAATACGCGATCTCACTGTTCCAATCGGACAATCCATGACCAATGCTATTTCTTCGTAATTCAAACCTTCTAGCTCCCGTAACGTAATGGCAGCTCTAAGGTCCTCCGGTAACGCAGCAATTGCCTTGTTAACGATTTGTTTAATTTCCTCTGCCTGAATTTCTCTATCAGGCGTTGCTGACTCTTGCAAAGCATAAGCACCTTCATATTGCTCGGCCTCTTGTGCATCCAGAGTCGCCCCAGCCGGACGTCTACGGCTAGATGAAACAAGATGATTCTTAGCGGTATTAATCGCTATTC
>JAUVDT010000110.1 GCA_030595185.1 Gammaproteobacteria bacterium | reverse complement strand
CCATGAACCGGATCTTTGGTATTAGTGATCTGGATTTTGGCTTGTAAATCAGCGGGTAAATGGTTGTCAGACTGCATTTTTTCAACAGTCTGGCCCAGTAATGTAATCAGAGTATCTTTCAAGGTCGGTTCCACAAAAGTGATAAATGAACTAATTCGTTATTTTACCTTGTGCGATTGCTTAGTAGAAGAGGGAGCGAGAAAAGAGATGTTTAGAACATCGATTGTGGATCAATATCTATCGACCAGCGTACTTTATTGGCATCGGGTAAGGTGTTTAATTCAGGGATTATTTTATTCATGCATTGTTGTAGCGCTGCACGGCTACTGGCTTGAATTAAAAGCTGATGGCGGTAACGTCCGGCGCGGCGTTCCATTGGTGAGGGGAATGGCCCAAATAATTCTATGTTGGGCTGGCAGGGGCTGAGGCGCTCAAAAGCTTGTTCTAAAAATTTGGTGGGTAAGTAGGCTTGTGTCGCTTCGGCGCGTAATAATGCCAGTGCGCTATAGGGTGGAAAAGCAGCTTCTTCGCGTTCTGTTAATGCGCTCTGCGCAAAGGCGTTATAGCCTTTGTGTAATAAGGTTTGTAATAGCGGGTGTTCGGGGTGATGAGTTTGAATGATAACCTGGCCGGGTTTTTCAGCACGCCCGGCGCGACCAGCTACTTGTATTAATTGCTGCGCCATGAATTCTGGTGCGCGGAAGTCGCTGCTGAACAAGCTGCTATCAACATCTAAAATACCGACCAATGTGACGTGAGGGAAGTCATGTCCTTTGGCTAGCATTTGTGTGCCAATTAAAATATCGGCTTCACCGCTGTGGGCTTCGGCTAATTTTTTATCGAGGCTGCCTTTGCGGCTGGTGGTGTCGCTATCAATTCTTGAAATATTGGCATCAGGAAAAATGCTGTTCAGGTATTTTTCTAAACGCTCGGTGCCTATACCAATATTGATCAGTTCTTCACAGCTGCATTCAGGGCACTGCTTTGGTGGGCGTGTTTCATGACCACAATGGTGGCAGCGCATTAGTTGTTTGTGGTGATGGTAGGTGAGTTTTGCATCACAGCGTAGGCAAGGCATTACCCAGCCACAATCGTGGCACAGCAGTGCTGGCGCATAACCCCGGCGGTTTAAAAATAACAGCACTTGCGACTTTTGAGCGAGCGTTTGTTTGATTAAGTCGACTAAATAATCTGATAGCCCTTCCTGCATCGGTTTGCGGCGTACATCAATCAATTGAAGTTTTGGTGGGTTGGCCTTACCGGCGCGTTGCGTTAGTTTTAATAATTCATAACGCCCTTGTTGGCTGTTTAATAACGATTCTAATGATGGTGTGGCGCTACCCATGAGCAAGGGAATATTGAGTCGTTTAGCACGAACCAGAGCAAGATCGCGTGCGTGATAGCGAAAGTTATCTTGTTGTTTATATGAGCCGTCATGCTCTTCATCAATAATAATAAGGCCGGGTTTAGCTAAAGGCGTAAACAGGGCGGAGCGGGTGCCGATGATAATTTGCACCTGATTATCTCTTGCCTGTTGCCAGGCCAATAAACGTTGGCTGTGGTTGAGGCCTGAATGTAAAACCGCAATTGGCACGGAAAAGCGTTCTTCAAAACGGCTGATGAGCTGTGGTGTGAGATTGATCTCTGGAACCAGAATCAAACTTTGTTCCTGTTTCAGTAATACCTGTTCTACCAGGTGAAGATAAACCTCGGTTTTACCGCTGCCGGTAATGCCTTCTAATAGAAAGGCCTGAAACTGATCTAAGCTGGCGGATACTTTATCAACACAGTGTTTTTGTTCGTCGTTTAATAAGGGTTTTTCGGATAGTAACGGCGTTGCTTGAATTAATGCACTGGCTTCGCGTTGGCTGAGTCGTTTCACCCAGTCTTTTTTCTCTAGTGCTCGCAGGCTGTCGCGCCAGTTAAAATCGAGTTTGTCTAACTGAGCTTTATCCATGCCCTTTTTATGTTGCTGTAACTGGCGCAGTAATTCAGCTTGTCTTGGGGCGCGCGTTAAGTCGTCGGCATTTTGCTGTGTGCCGGTTTCAGTTAATTGCCAAACACTGGCTAATGCTTGTTTTTGTTCAACTTGTCGTAATAAAGCGGGTAGCGCATGGTTAAGTGCTTCACCAAGCGGATATTGGTAGTAGCTGGCGGCCCACTGCAAGAAATTAAGCAGTTCTGAAGGTAAGGGCTCATCTAATAGTTGTTTGACGGCTCTTAACTTATTTGCGGGTACTTCAGAGCTGGACTCTTCACTAATAACGATACCAATTAATTGTCGTTTTCCAAATTGTACCAGTGCTCTTGTCCCCGCAATGATCGTTTTATTGTGTCCATCAGGCACTAGGTAATCAAAGCACTTATAGAGAGGTACTGGAACGGCAATTTTTAGTATTTTGGCAGACATTATTGGTTTATTAGTAAATTAGCGGCTTTAGTTAAGATAAGTGTCATAGTTTGCTAGATTTTCTCATAAATATCTCGTTAAAAGTTTACTTTATTTATAAGTAATTCTAGACAAAAGCGCTAAGTTATTCATGTTATTGGAAAAAATGGTTTTATTCACAAAAGCTGTGGATAACTTTGTGGACAAAGTAGCAAAACAACCCTAATAACTGCAATAAATAGGGGCTTGTTACATATTGATTAAAAAGTAACACATCGATTAATCTTTTTATTTTTCAATAGCTTATGAGTAATTTATAGTGTTTTAACAATGCTGTGACATGCAAAGGGCTATCTGTTGCGGGTTTTTGTTAGCTTGTTAATAACCGAGAGGTTTTTTTTAAAAAAGTTCTGGTTTAAGTCTTGATCTTAGGAAAAAAAGATGTTTTCAGGAAAGTTTATGAATGGCTCACTTTTAAAAAAAACTTATTAGAAGAAAAAGTATAATTTATGGACAATTTTAGTGACTGAACTTTATTAACACTTTCTGTGGATAAGTTTGTGGGTAAGCTGCTGAAAATGTGCGGAAAGCGTGCTTTATTAAGCTTTTATGACATTTGTTTAGAAAATAAGCATTGAAAAATATAGTTTGTAAATCAATGTGTTACGGTGTTTTTATAGTGTTTTCACATTATTCTTACAATGAAAGCGCGCTCTGTCGCGGATTTTTGGCGGCTTGTTAATAACTGCTAATATAATTGTTAATTGAATTTTTTGTTTGGGCTGGCAATTGCAAGTAATTTATTTTTTTTAATCAAAGAAAATTGCTTGCAAATAGGCGCTTAATTTCGTTAGAAATTGGTGCTAATACTAGTGCGTTTAAGAGTGTAGGTGCGAATTCATTCGCATACTGAATTTGTTACACGAAGCATTGTTCGAATAAATTCGAACCTACAATCGCTTAACTTACTGGTGGTTAGGGGGTGGTGCTTTTATCTAGCCACGCGATGGGTCCATTTGCTCGGGGCTGACTTTGCTGGCAAAAAAATCATCACCGTCTTCAGGGTCGATTTCATTATTATCTTTATCGATCAGTGGCAGATCGGCTTCATTCCATCCGCGTAGGCCTGTTTTTAATGAGTGTACGTTTTCAAAACCCATTTGTTTTAATGTGTAAGCGGCTAATAAGCTACGATTTCCTGAGCGGCAAATGACCAGTACTTCTTTTTTTCGTCCTGCTGCGAGCTCGGGTATGGTTTCATCAAAATCAAATTCACAGCATGTTTCGAGAACGCCGCGAGGTGCTGTTAGAGACTTCTCTACGTGCATGGCATCGTATTCGTAGGGTTCGCGTACGTCGACAAGAATCAGTTCTGGGTTGTTTTCTTGCATGTCTTCCACGTCCCATGGGAAGACTTCATTAACGTGTTGTTTGCATTCTTCGATTAATTCAATAAATCGTTTCATCTTTTCGGGTCTGCTAATGGTCTGTTTTGAAGGGAGTAAGTTATAACTCGGGCTTGTTGTAGCGCAGGCCTTTTTCAACTGCAATAACGGCAGCTTCAACACGAGAATGTATTTTAAGTTTTCTTAAAATCGCTTTTACGTGCAATTTTACTGTGCCATCTGAAATCCCGAGATTACGGGCGATGACTTTATTGCTCTGGCCTTCTGCCAGTAAACTGAGAATCTCTGTTTCGCGAGGGGTTAAATCGGCAAAGGCTACATCGGCTTTGCTTTCTGTTGGTTTGCCTTGTGCCATGCGCGTGAGCACATCGGTCATGTTTTGCGCCACGACATTTTTACCTTTAACAATGTCGCGCAGTGCGCCCACTAACTCGTCCGGTTCCATGTCTTTTAATAAGTAGCCTTGAGCGCCACGTTTTAAGGCTTCACGTAAATCTTGTTCTTCGTTGGATGTGGTGAGAATGGTGACGGGGATATCGATATTGTTTTTTCGGATTTTGCTGAGGATATCCAGACCGCTATTATCGGGCATGCGTAAATCCAGCAGAATAACATCGGGTTTTTCTTCCTGAGCGAGGCGTATGCCTTCGTCTCCATCGGCAATGGCGGCAATGACTTCTATGTTTCGTTGCTCTAGTAGTCCCTGTAAGCCGACCCTGAAGAGGGCGTGGTCATCAATCATTATTACGCGCATTAAAATAAAACCCGTGGTTGTGTGTTGTGAATCTGAGAATTCATATATATAGAGTGCGGTTTTAAGCCGTGGCTCCTAAGTTGATCTCAGGTTCATCATTGTAATGAAAATTAATCTCGATGCGAGTCCCTTCTTCCGGGTCGCTTTCTAAATCAAGCGTACCGCCAAGGTGTTTGGCGCGCTCCTTCATAATGGTGAGGCCTATGTGTTCGCCTTTGTGTTCGCTAGTTTGAGGTTGGTCAAAACCTTTACCGTCATTTTCAACAAGAATGCGAAACTCGCCATGTATGTCGGCATATAAAAGTACGCGTACATTATTGGCTTGGCTGTGTTTGCGAATATTGGTGAGTGCTTCCTGCACAATTCTGTATATATGCATTTCCATATTAGCGGGTAAGCGCGCATCGCCCCATTCATTTTGTAATAAAATATGAATGTCGGTTTCTTTGCGGAAGCGTGAAATTAACTTTTCGATACTATTAACCACGCCTTGCTCAGCAATAGGGGTGCGGCAATGTGCAATCAATTCACGCAAGTCGGTATAGGCTTCATCTAAACTGTGTTCCACTTGTTCTATACCGTGGATCGATTGGTATTCACCGCTTTGCTGTAAAGTCTCATCTAATACGCGCACTTGAAAGCGCAGGCTAGCGAGCGTTTGTGCCAGCGAATCGTGTAGCTCGTTGGCGATCATTGTGCGCTCGTGCATGATCAATACACGGCGGGCTTTTTCTTCCAGTTTGGTTTTTTCGATGGCGGTGCCAAGGTGGCTGCCAATTAAAGACAGCAGATTTTGTGTGTCCTGGCTAATAAACTGATCGGATGAATTAACAAATAAATTAAAAACGCCCAGTACTTTATCCTGGAATCGAAGCGGTACGGCGATGTGGCCTGCATTACTGTTTTCTAATAAATTATGACCAATTGTTTTTTGGCAAGGCGCAGTGCTGTTAACA
>JAUVDT010000039.1 GCA_030595185.1 Gammaproteobacteria bacterium | reverse complement strand
AAAGAGTCACTGAGAATAGACATGCCTGAATATCGTTCACGAACTACCACCCACGGCAGAAATATGGCTGGAGCCCGCGCATTATGGCGTGCAACGGGTATGAAAGACGGTGATTTTGATAAGCCTATCATCGCCATTGCTAACTCTTTTACGCAATTTGTACCGGGCCATGTGCATTTAAAAGACATGGGTCAATTGGTTGCGCGTGAAATCGAAAAAGCCGGCGGCGTGGCAAAAGAATTTAATACCATTGCGGTTGATGACGGTATCGCAATGGGACACGGTGGCATGCTGTATTCATTGCCATCTCGCGAGATTATTACAGATTCAGTTGAATACATGGTCAACGCACATTGCGCCGATGCATTGGTATGCATATCAAACTGCGACAAGATTACACCGGGAATGTTAAATGCCGCGATGCGTTTAAATATCCCCGTTATCTTTGTATCTGGCGGCCCAATGGAGTCGGGTAAGTCGGTGATTGATGGTCTGGAAGTTCACCTAGATTTAGTCGATGCCATGGTGACGGCAGCTGACCCTAAAGCCAGTGATGAAACGGTTATGACGATGGAGCGTTCAGCTTGCCCAACCTGTGGTTCATGCTCGGGTATGTTCACTGCAAACTCAATGAACTGTTTGACGGAAGCATTGGGTCTGTCGTTACCGGGTAATGGTTCGATGTTGGCAACGCATGCCGATCGTGAAGAATTATTTTTAAGTGCAGGTCGCCGTATTGTTGATTTAGCTAAACGCTATTACGAGCAGGATGATGAGTCGGTACTGCCACGCAATATCGCGACGTTTGAAGCCTTTGAAAATGCCATGTGTGTTGATATCGCCATGGGTGGCTCAACTAATACTATCTTGCATTTATTAGCGGCTGCGGAAGAAGGTAACATTAAATTTACGATGGATGATATTGATCGTCTGTCACGTAAAGTACCGCACTTGAGTAAAGTGGCACCATCAACTCAAAAATACCACATGGAAGATGTGCATCGCGCGGGTGGTGTTATGAGATTGTTGGGTGAGTTGGAGCGTGGTGGACTATTAAATACTGATATTCCAATGATCCATAGCAAAACCTTAATGGAAGCACTGGAAAAATACGATATTCGTCGCACGAAAGATGAAGCCGTCAAAAAATTCTTTTTAGCAGGCCCCGGCAATGTGCCAACACAAACGGCGTTTAGTCAAAGCAAACGCTGGCCAAGTCTGGATGACAGTGTCGATGACGGTTGTATTCGTGACATTGAACACGCATATAGCAAAGACGGTGGTTTAGCTGTTTTATACGGCAACATTGCGCTTGATGGTTGCGTTGTGAAAACTGCAGGTGTTGATGAACACATTTTGAAATTTAGCGGTCCTGCAAGAATTTTTGAAAGCCAAGATACTGCTGTTGCCGCAATATTAGACGACAAAATTGTTGCGGGTGATGTGGTTGTTATTCGTTATGAAGGCCCACGCGGTGGACCGGGTATGCAGGAAATGTTGTACCCAACGACTTATCTTAAATCAAAAGGTTTAGGTAAAGCCTGTGCTTTAATCACAGACGGTCGTTTCTCTGGTGGTACATCGGGTTTATCAATTGGTCATGCCTCACCAGAAGCGGCAGAAGGCGGCGCGATTGGTTTGGTAGAAGAAGGCGATACGATTGAAATTGATATTCCAAACCGAACTGTCGATTTAGCAATCAGTGTTGATGATTTACAAAAGCGTCGCGACGCGATGGATGCGAAAGGCTCAGCCGGTTGGAAGCCAGTTAATCGCGACCGTGTTGTGAGTAATGCGTTAAAAGCGTATGCAGCAATGTCGACCAGTGCATCGCGTGGTGCAGTGAGAGACGTGTCTCAATTGGAAAAATAAGAATAATTAGGCAGATTGAATAGATGATTTGTGAAGAGCATAAATGTATTTTTGTACATATACCAAAAGTTGCAGGACAAAGTATTGAACACTTTTTTTTAAATAAATTAGAGCTGGACTGGGATACTGAAAAAGATCAGCTTTATTTAATAAATAATACTGACCCTGCAAAAGGCACAGAAAAATTGGCGCATCTTGCTGCAAGTGAATATGTAGGGTGCGGTCATATTAGTCAGCAGAAGTTTGATGAGTATTATAAGTTTTCTTTTGTTCGCAATCCTTGGGCGCGACTAGTTTCTGAGTATCGTTATCGGAATTATTTTCGCTATAAAAGTTTTAAAGACTTTGTCTTAAATAAAATGCCACCACCAGGGTTTGATGATAAATATCGTCATGTGATGCCACAGTACGACATGCTTTATGATGATAATGGTCAATGCCTGGTTGATTTTGTGGGGCGTTTTGAAAATTTGCAACAAGATTTTGATAAAGTGTGTGAGCATTTGGGTTTTGATGAATCAAAGCTTCCATATGTGAACTCTTCTGAGAAAAAATCACGCGTTTTTCGTCGGAAAGTAAAAAACCTGATCTATCGCAATGGTGAATCCAGTAAAAAACATTATACGGAATACTATGATGATGAAACACTGGATGCAGTCTCTATATATTATAAGAATGATATAGAGGTATTTGAGTATTCTTTTGGCGAATAAATTGTAAATAGTTATTTTATAAAACAGAATTAATTTAAATTTAAGTGAGGTCTTATGGCTGTCAGCAATTATATGTCGGGTATTTTCGGAAGTTCTCCGGTTAGACCGATGCAAGTGCACATGGAAAAAGTTCATGATTGTGTGTCTTTGTTAGTACCGTTTTTTGAAGCAGTTATTGCTGAAGACTGGAAAAAAGTTGAGAAGCATCAACAGAAAATTTCTAAGTTAGAAAACGAAGCTGACGTAATGAAAAAAGAATTGCGTTTAAGTTTGCCAAAAGGCTTGTTTATGCAAGTGTCGCGTCAAGACTTGCTAGAAGTTTTAACCATGCAAGACAGCGTGGCGAATAAAGCTAAAGATGTCGCGGGTATTATTCTTGGTCGCAAAATGGTTTTGCCAAAAAAAATAGCAGTCGATTTTTTAAAGTTTGCACAGCGCTGTGTTGATGCCAGTGAGCAAGCAAGAATTACTATTAATGAATTAGATGAATTAGTTGAGACTGGCTTTCGTGGTAACGAAGTCAAAATGGTTCAAAAAATGATTAAGAAGCTCGATAAAATTGAAGCGGATACCGATACCATTCAACGTAAAATTCGCGCAAAGTTATTTGAAGTTGAAACAGAATTACCTCCATTGGAAGCAATGTTTTTGTATAAAGTTATCGAAGCTACCGGAGATGTAGCGGACCAGGCACAACGAGTTGGAAGTCGTTTACAGTTATTACTGGCTAAATAGAGGCAAGAGAAACGACATGAATATTATTCTTGAAAATGCAACCATATTTTTAATTCTGGCCGGCATCTTTGGTCTGTTTATGGCATGGGGTATTGGTGCTAATGACGTGGCTAATGCGATGGCAACATCGGTTGGTTCTAAAGCGTTAACTATCAAACAAGCGATTGTTATTGCCGCTATTTTTGAATTTGCTGGTGCATTGCTGGCTGGTGGTCAGGTAACAGCCACCATTCGTAAAGGTATCATTGATGCAAAGGTGCTGGAGTCCTCACCCGAACTGCTCATTTACGGTATGTTGGCGGCGTTGTTGGCTGCCGGTTGTTGGTTATTAATTGCTTCACTTAAAGGCTGGCCTGTTTCTACTACGCATTCGATTGTCGGTGCGCTTGTTGGTTTTGCTATCGTCGGTATTGGCATTGAAGCGGTAAGCTGGGGCAAAGTCGGCTTTATCGTCATGAGTTGGGTTATCTCGCCGGTGCTAGCGGGTGTGATTGCTTACGCACTTTTCCGTAGTGTACAAAAACTGATTCTGGATACCGACAAACCATTTGAAATGGCGCAACGTTACGTACCATTTTATATATTTCTAGTGGGTTTTGTTATTTCACTAGTGACTTTGGTAAAAGGCCTTAAGCACGTGGGACTGGAATTATCATCGGCTGAAAATTACTTTTACGCCGCGATGATTGGTTTGGTTATTATGTTTTTTGGTAAAATGGCTATTCGTAAAATTAAAGTCAGTGAGTCATTAAACAAAGATTTTCATTATGCCAGTGTCGAAAAAGTATTTGGTGTCTTAATGGTAGTAACGGCTTGCGCTATGGCGTTTGCACATGGTTCAAACGATGTTGCGAATGCGGTTGGTCCGGTTGCTGCTGTTGTTGGTATTGTGCAAAGCGGTGGTGAAATTGCACAGAAGTCTGCCATGTCGGTTTGGATACTACTGATTGGTGGTGCCGGTATCGTTATTGGTTTGATGATGTATGGTTATAAAGTAATGGCGACAGTGGGTCACAATATTACTGAGTTAACACCGAGTCGTGGTTTTGCAGCAACTCTGGCTGCGGCGACGACGGTTGTACTGGCTTCTGGTACCGGTATCCCGATATCGACAACACATACGTTAGTGGGTGCTGTGTTGGGTGTTGGTCTTGCACGAGGCATGGCTGCACTGAACTTAACGGTTATTCGTAATATCTTTATGTCGTGGATAATTACTTTACCTGCTGGCGCTATCTTAGCGATCATCTTCTTCTTTATACTGAAAAGTATCTTTAGTTAATGAGATTGGGTTAATGAAGCTAGGCACGCCATTGAGTCCATCCGCTACCAAAGTTATGTTATTAGGTAGTGGTGAATTAGGTAAAGAAGTCATCATTGCTTTGCAGCGTTTAGGTGTTGAAGTGATTGCGGTTGATCGATACGACAATGCGCCGGGTCATCAGGTTGCACATCGTGCCTATACGATTGATATGGCGAATGGTGCCGAGTTAAAAAAACTAATTGAAGAAGTAAAACCAGATTTAGTCGTGCCAGAAATTGAAGCGATTGATACCGATATGCTGGCTGAAATTGAAGCGGCGGGTCAGGTAGAAATTATTCCTACGGCAAGAGCAACTCAGCTCACAATGAATCGTGAAGGTATTCGTCGATTAGCGGCTGAAGAGTTGGGCTTAGCGACATCGGCTTATGCCTTTTCAGAAAGCCTGAATGAGTTACAAGCAGCCATCGATAATGGCGTTGGTTATCCTTGTATCGTTAAACCGGTAATGTCTTCATCGGGTAAAGGTCAATCGCGTATTAATGAACCGTCGGATGTAAAAAAAGCGTGGGACTACGCCATGAGTGGTGGCCGAGTTAATCGAGGTAAGGTAATCGTTGAAGCGGTTGTTGAGTTTGATTATGAAATCACGTTGTTAACTGTGCGTTCTCTGAATTCTGATGGAGATATTATTACCAGTTTCTGTGAGCCTATCGGCCATGTGCAAGAAAAAGGTGATTATGTAGAAAGCTGGCAACCGCAACAAATGTCTGCCGATGTTTTGCAAAAAGCACAAGAAATGGCTGAAAAAGTAACCTCTAATTTAGGTGGTCGCGGTATTTTTGGTGTGGAATTTTTTATCAAAGGGTCTGATGTCTACTTTAGTGAAGTCAGTCCACGACCACATGATACGGGCTTGGTTACTCTAATGACTCAATGGCAAAGTGAGTTTGCATTACATGCTCGCGCGATCCTGGGTTTGCCGGTTGATACTAGTTTGCGTGATAACGGTGCCAGTGCTGTTATTTATGGCGGTATGGATGAGCAAAGTATTAGCTTTGAATGTCTTGATATAGCGCTAGCAGAACCACAAACAGAAGTTCGTTTGTTTGGTAAACCGGAGTCTTTTCTGCGTCGTCGAATGGGCGTGGCATTAGCTGTTTCTATTTCTACAGATGAGGCTCGTAGCAAAGCTAAGAAGGCGGCTGCAGCTGTTAAAACAGTGGTCTGAAATTAGTCTAAATAAAGCGATAAGTTAAGTCATAAATCGCTATTTACTTCTATACTCATAAGTAATATTTAAAAGGTTTCTTAGGAGCTGTAAAGCCATATGGATAAGTCTATCCAAAAAATAGCTAATCAAATTCCGTCTCAGTTGTCTGATGCTGACTGGAGCCAGGTACGCGAGACAATAGTCATGCTGAATATAGCAACGGCTCAAGTTGAATTTAGTATGAGTGATGGTGATGATTCGATTGATGTGCTGACTGAATCGTTTACTTCAATGTCTGATGGTATTCATGCGATTGGAAAAGCCATAGAGTCGTTTGCAAAATACAGTGATATCGACCCTCTCTTGCATAAAGAAGTTATGCAGCAATGTGAAGATTTGGGTGGTGAAATGCAAAAGTCTATTATTGCCTTTCAGTTTTACGATAAATTAGTACAGCGACTCAGTCATGTACGTGGCAGCATGAGTAATTTAACTGCTTTAATCGGTGATGATAAAAAATTGCATTCAGCTGAAGCATGGAAAGAGCTACAAATAGCCATCAGAGGGGCTTATACTATGGAAGAAGATAAACGCTTATTTGATGCAATACTTGGTGGTCAGCCTATTATTGAAGCATTGAAAAAAATGCGCGATGAAAAAGAACAAGATACTGGTGAAGATGATATAGAGTTTTTTTAAAATAGGTACAATGTATTTTTATAATTATTTAGGTCTTTCTTTTGTCTGTAATTGAAATATCAACTCAACTTAAAAACTATCCTGCTAGTTTGCATGATTTATTGACTACCTATTGGTCGCAATGGGTGGAGTCATCTGAACGTGAAAACGTCGATCAAAAAGTCTTTCCTGCTGAAGAATTACTCAGTATTTTCACGTGTAGTGATTTTGTTACCCGTCAAATTATCAAAAACCCACTTATAGCGCTTTCATTAAAACAGACTAACGACTTATATAAATCTCGATCGGCTCATGATTACCACAAAAGTTTAAAAATAAAGATTAAAGAGTTTAATGATGATAATCATCTAATGTCATTGTTGAGACAGTTTCGTCAATATGAAATGATTCGCATTGCCTGGCGTGATCTTATGGGTATATCAACAACAACACAAACCTTGCAAGAATTAAGTTGGCTGGCTGATGCCTGTATTCAAGTTACATTAGAAAGTCTGTTCGATGATAGTTGTGAAAAGTTAGGTGTACCTCAGAATAGTAAAGGAGAAACTATTCATCCTCTTGTTATTGGTATGGGAAAATTAGGTGCATATGAGTTAAATTTTTCATCCGATATTGATTTGATCTTTTTCTATTCAGAACAGGGTCAAACAGTTGGTAAGAGAAAGTTAGAGAATAGTGAGTTTTTTACTCGCTTAATGCAGCGTTTTGTCACCATGTTAAACAAAATAACAATGGATGGTTTTGTATTTAGAGTTGATACGAGACTACGTCCTTTTGGTGATAGTGGCCCACTCTTAATGAGCTTTGCAGGTGTTGAACATTATTATCAGACTCAAGGCCGAAGCTGGGAACGCTACGCAATGATAAAGGCCAGAATTATTTATGGTGACGAAGCTGATCGTAAAGAGTTAATGCAAATACTTAAACCTTTTGTTTTCCGACGCTATCTTGATTTTGGTGCATTTGCTTCGATACGAAAAATGAAAGCGATGATTGCAAATGAAATTAACCGTAAAGGCTTACAGCATAATATTAAATTAGGCGAAGGTGGTATTCGAGAAATAGAATTTATTGGTCAAACATTCCAATTAATTCGGGGTGGTCGAGTGCCTGAATTGCAAATCCGAGGCATTGTTGATGTGTTGAAATTGCTAGTTGAGCATAATGATTTGCCCGCACAAACCGTTGAACACTTATTAGAAAGTTATGAGTATTTACGGCGATTAGAAAATCGTTTACAAATGTTAGCAGATGAACAAACACATTTATTACCGACAGATGAAGTGTCACAAGCCAGAATTTGTCATGCAATGGGTATAGAAAACTGGTCATCTCTATTAGAACTAACCTGGCAACACAGAAAACGAGTGCATGGCTACTTTGATATGGTCTTTGAAGCACCACAGCTCTCATCTGCAAATGATGAGGAGGGTGCCATTGGTGATGATTTTTATCATGTTCTTTGGGTGGGGCAATTAGATGAAGTAACGGCTCTTGAAAATTTGACTGAGCGAGGGTTTTATAATGCTCAATCGATTTGGCAACAAATCAATGACTTTTCTACTTCTAAAGTTATTCATCATATCGGTGATACCTCTAGAAAACGATTAGATAAGCTAATGCCATTGGTGCTCGCCGCAATAGAACAACAAAAAGATCCAGAACTGGTACTGTCACGGTTGTTGGAAGTTATTAATTCAGTTTTAAAACGCAGCGTTTATCTGGCTTTATTAATTGAATACCCAATGGCTTTGTCGCAATTAATCAAATTGTGTGGGGGCAGTGTTTTAATTACTAAGTTACTTACTCGCTATCCACTTTTATTAGATGATTTATTAGACCCTTCGCAGCTTTATAATCTACCCAGTTATTTAGAGATGGAACAGCAACTGGATATTGCTGCCTGCCGTTATGCTGATGATGATCTTGAACAACAAATGGATGTATTGAGACATTTTAAATACAGCCATATTTTAAGAATTGCAGCTTTGGATGTGGCGGGTGATTTAGATGTTTTTGAAATCAGCTCACATTTATCACAGTTAGCGGAGCTGATATTGCACCGTGTTTACCAAATTGCATTGATGGATACGGTGGAAAAATTCGGTCGACCTGTTTGCCAGACGGATAAGGGTACCTATTATCCTCAATTGGCGATTATTGCTTACGGCAAGCTGGGTGGGCAGGAGTTAGGCTATAACTCCGACCTGGATATTGTCTTTCTACATGACAGCACTGGTCAGCAACAAATGACCGATGGCAAGAGAAGTGTCGATAATAGTGTCTTTTTTGCCAAAATGACGCAACGAATTATCCATATCTTATCGTCTTATACTAATGCGGGTCGGTTATATGAGGTGGATACGCGTTTGAGGCCGGATGGTGCGAAAGGTTTATTAGTTAGCAGTTTGACTGCATTTGAACAATATCAGCATAAACAGGCATGGACCTGGGAACATCAAGCCTTATTACGGGCAAGAATTGTGGTGACAAATACCCAAATTCGCTCTGAATTTGATAGAATTAGAAATTCGGTTCTATCTCAGGATAGAGATCAGGAAAAATTGCTTAAAGATGTGCAAGAAATGCGTGAAAAAATGCGCCAGCACCTTGGTAGCAAGGCCAGTGATGGGCTATTTCAGTTAAAGCAAGATGCCGGTGGTCTTGTTGATATTGAGTTCATTGTGCAATATTCGATTCTATTATTTGCAGCTAAACAACCTGATTTAGTGAAGTGTTATTCAACGATAGAGTTGATCGCATTACTGGCTGATTTGAAATGCTGGTCAAATGACAGAGCCGACACGCTGATTAAGTGTTATCAGCATTATCGAGACTTATCACATCAACGAGCGCTGGATGAACAGTCTTTGTTGTTTGATGAGTCTGAAATAGGTACTTGCCGTGAAAAGGTAAAAGCTATTTGGTTTGATGTATTAAACGAAAAATTATGAGTCATGGTGTTATTGAACACCTGACTGTTTTATAAAAAACTGCGGAGTAAAGCAATATGTCGTCGATGGCTGATCGCGATGGTGTTATCTGGTTTGATGGTGAAATGGTTCCTTGGCGCGATGCAAAGGTACATGTTCTAACACACACGTTACATTACGGTATGGGTGTCTTTGAAGGCGTGCGTGCTTATCAAACTGAAAAACAAGGCGCGGCTATTTTCCGTCTTGAAGCGCATACTCGTCGTTTGTTTGATTCTGCACACATTATGAATATGCCAATGCCATTTGATAAAGAGACTATTAATCAGGCTCAGCTAGATGTCGTGGCACAGAATAATTTAGAAACCGCTTACCTTCGTCCTATGGTTTTTTATGGATCAGAAGGCATGGGTTTGCGTGCTGATAATTTAAAGACTCATGTCATGATTGCAGCCTGGGAATGGGGTGCTTATTTGGGTGCAGATGCGTTAGAGAAAGGCATTAAAATTCGCACTTCATCGTACACTCGTCATCACGTGAATGTCACCATGTGCAAAGCTAAAGCAAACGGTAATTACATCAACTCCATGCTTGCCTTACAAGAAGCCTTGGCTTGCGGTTGTGATGAAGCATTGTTGCTGGATACCGAAGGCTTTGTTGCCGAAGGCAGCGGTGAAAACTTCTTTTTAGTACACGATGGTGTTTTGTATACACCTGATTTGTCATCTGCATTAAATGGTATTACACGTAACACCATTTTTACACTGGCAGAAGAAATTGGTCTTAAAGTGGTAGAAAAACGCATCACTCGCGATGAAGTTTACATTGCAGATGAAGCGTTCTTTACTGGTACAGCGGCAGAAGTTACACCAATCAGAGAATTGGATGGTCGCTTAATTGGTGAAGGTAAACGTGGGCCTATTACAGAAAAATTACAAACCATGTATTTTGATTTGGTACATGGACGTATAGAAAAACATAATGACTGGTTAACGCCGGTTAAATAATAATAAAAACGGGGCGCATTTAATGCGTCCTTTTTATACGCAGGATGTGCGGTATGCCGCGATGCCATGGATGGCAAAGAGCGGTGAATTTCAACAAAATAGGGGAATACAATGCCTAATCCAGATACAGCGGCACAAAGTAATCTGAAAGAGTCTTGTGCAGAAACTACGTATGAAGTAACTGAATCAGATTTACCAGTGCATTGCCCAATGCCAGGGACCACTTTATGGAATTCACATCCACGTGTTTATATTCCATTGGATCAGCAAACAGAAGCAAAGTGCCCATATTGTGGCGCTAATTATAAACTGATTAAATAACGAATCGATTTATTCGTAGGAACAAATTAAAATGGTAATGTTTAAAGCTGGCTACAATAGCCTGCTAGAGAAGTTCGTACTGCTGTCAGTTTTTTTATTTCCATTAGTGATTGTGCTGGTTAAACATGCCGGCTCAATTATTTTTTCTCTAATAGCTATTGTTGCATTGTTTTACTTTTTTACTAAGGCCCTAAAAAACAACTTTAGTCGCGATGAAAAACTATTATTTTATAGCTGCTTATTTCTATTTTTAGCCGCAATGTTGACAGCATGGCTGGGCGGTTTTGATAAAATGGCATGGAAAAAGATGGATAGTTTCTTAAATCTATTGCTAATCGTGCCATTGTACTTCTTATTTAAACAGTACCTCACAAAAAGTAAAGTTATTTGGTGGGGGTTGGCAACGGCAGTCATCGCATGCGGTTTGGTTGCTATCTATGAGCGCCAATACGGCTCACTTTATTCGGGGTTTAGTTTGCGTGCAAAAGCGGCAACACATCCTATTCTGTTTGCTGATGTGATTTTAAGCATGACCTTTATGTGGTTGGCTTATTTTACAACTCAGATTGGTCATCAGATAAAAACCATTGAGAACTGGCTTTGGTTGCCGGTTTTATTATTGGGCTTAACCGCTGTGTTTTTATCAGGCTCGCGAGGTGCCTGGGTGGTCGTCCCAGTATTAGTGCTGATGATGTTCTGGCAGTTCAGAGATCAGTTGTCGAGCAAAAAGCTAATGATTTCGGCAGCTGTTTTAATGGCTGTGATGCTGGCAGCTTATCTACTACCAGCAACCGGCATTAAAAAACGCATTGAGTTAACAGTTGATAATGTTGCGAAGTATGAAGCCGGTACACAAAAAGGTAGCTCGATAGGCACACGGTTTGAAATGTGGAAAGCATCACTGATGATTTTCAATGAAAATAAAAGTGTCGGAGTTGGTTGGGGAAATTATAAAGAAAGTGCACAAAAACTAGTTGATGATGGTCGAGTTTTTAAAAGTGCAGCGGCCTGGAATCATCCGCATAATCAATTTCTTTCGATGATGGTCAATGGCGGTAGTATCATGTTGCTTGCGTTACTGCTGTTTATTATTGTGCCGTTACTGCTTTTAAGGCGCTCTCTGGATTACGGAGGGAGTGAAGCACGCGCATATACTTTGGCAGCAATGGTGTTAATTGTTAGTTATGCTGGCTATGGACTTAGTGAAGCGATATTAGAGCGCTCAATACCGACCGTATTTTACGCATTTTATTTAGCGCTATTTTTTGCCATGGTCAGTCGCAGTAAAGTAATTGCGCATGAGTCTGCAAGTGCTCGTAGCGAAAAAATTTCAGTGATTGTTATTTCATATAATGAAGCCGATAGAATAGGTGATTGTTTGTCATCGGTGGCTGAATGGGCTGATGAAATAATCTTATTTGATAATGGTAGTACCGATGGAACCATTGATATTGCGAAGCAATTTACTGATAAAGTTTTTGTCACTGATTGGCCTGGTTACGGTAAACAAAAACAAAGAGCATTGAATGAGGCGCAATACGAATGGGTACTTTCGATTGATGCGGATGAGCAGTTAACACCAGAGTTACGTGCAGAGATAGATTATATGGTGTCTTCTGGAAAGGGTGAAATTGCTTATCGTATTCCATGGGCTGTTACTATATACAATAAACGTTTGGATTTTGGTCGTAGTGGTCGTGCGCCATTGAGGTTGTTTAAGCGAGAGGGTGCGCGGTTTAGCGAAGCTTCTGTGCATGAAAAAGTGTTGTTGCCTGTAGGAAAGGTAGGTCTATTGCATGAGCGTTTGTTGCACTTTACACATCGTGACTTGAAGCACGCCATGGATAAATTTAATCAATATGCCTGGTTATGGGCAACAGAACGCTTTAAAAAAGGAAAAAAATCCTCAATGCCGTTAGCTATTATTCATGGTAGCTGGACGTTTATAGTGGCGTTCTTTTTACGTTTAGGCTTCCTGGATGGTTATCGTGGTTTTTTAATGGCAGTACATATTAGTTTGTATACCTTTAATAAATATGCGGCGTTATGGACGCTGGGGTTACAGGATAAAAAATATAAGGGCTGAACGACTTGTTGTTGCCATTCTTCTCACCGGTTTTGGTAGTCGCTTAGAGCGATAAAACCAAAAAGTTTAACCAAGTTAAATAATGGTGCGTTTATTTTAGAGCGACGAGTTCGAACTTGAAGTCATTCGATTAACCGATTGTAGGTGTGATTGGCTTTAATAAATACCAGATTATGGAAGCGGCTCCTGATACTTTATTAACAGGCGTTTGCTTTCAGTTTCATGGTAATTCTTTAAATGGCTCGCTAGTAGAGCTATGTAATGAGTAAAGCTCAAACAGACTGCTAATATGAAAGCGGTGCTCGTTTCAATTCTGATAAGACATCAATAAATCTTGCCACCGCGTGCCAGTATGGCATCTGCAATGGTTTCAAGATGGCAGTTGAATAATATTGGGTCGTAAATAGTAAATAACGATTTATAAGCGAGTTTTGTTTAACCAGTTTTAATTTAAATTTGTGAAATAAAAAATATTTAACGAACTTAAGTCTGCTTGTAAATGTGTTTTTTATTGAAATGCTTTATTTTAGGTAAATAGGCAAAAGGCCAGTTCCAATCGTTATTTGCAAGCCAGCGACTGTCATAAGACAGTGACATTTGCTTTTTCTTATTGAGCCGCATTGGGTTGCCAAATAAAATATGGTGATTTGTATCTGTAAGTCTGATCATTTGTTCTTGATAGTCTAAATCGAGAAACTGGCAAATGTCTTTAACCGTTGCTTCACTGTGAAAACATAAATCTTCATAGCTGGTGTGGTGAGCATTTATTTTTTGATCAGAAATATAGTTGATTCGTTGCTTGTTACCGAAGTACCACTTTATTAATTGGAAAAAAGTCAATTGTTTGAGTTTTCTTAAGCCCTTTCTATTTTGAGATCGAGCAATACGAGTTTGAGAGGTTGCGTACGCACGCGCATCTCGCATCAGAAAAACGATGTTGGAATCAATGTTTTTATCTTCTGCAATTAACTTTAGGTGACGAAAGCCCTTTGATGTATCAATGGCTGTTTTATCATTACCGACAACTTCATTAAATGTTTCAAGCACAATTTGATATTTTTCATTAAGGTTGTCATATTTGTTTTTAGTAATGGCTAAAGCAGGAGTCGCTGCTATTTTTTTTAATGCCGGCCCCCAAATATTACATTTATCTGCTGTTGCTCCGCAGCTACAGAGTGCATCGGGGTCATCAAGCCATTTTTCTGGCTTTTCGCGCAATACCTGGAAAATCTCACCGAGTGATATGAGTTGATTATGCCCAGCTAAGACCATTGATAGAACAGTGGAACCAGAGTGGGATAGACTATTGATAGCGATAAGATTTTGCATGTAAATGGATTTGTATATTGGGGAATTGCCGCTAAGGGTAAGTGATGAGTATATGCATGTCAATGCACATTGTAGTTAATGCTACGAATAGTATTTAAATGGACATTGTCGCTACGGTAAACAACCGATACAATAGTTGGAATCTTACAAAATGGTTACTTAAATGTCTTTTAATATTCCAGATTTTAACCAAGCTCGTGTACTAGTAGCTGGTGATGTGATGTTAGATCGCTACTGGAGTGGTAGTTCTAGTCGTATCTCGCCTGAAGCACCTGTACCTGTTGTAAATATACAAGACTGTGTCGATCGGGCCGGGGGCGCTGCTAATGTGGCTCTCAATATTGCATCGTTAGGCGCTTCGGTTACGCTTGCAGGTCTCGTGGGTGATGATGATGCGGCCAATATACTATCTGACCTTTTAAATGAAAAAGGTATTAAACAACTTTTCTCATGCCAAAAAAGCTACAAAACGATTACTAAATTACGTGTTATGAGCCGGCATCAACAACTTATAAGACTCGATTTTGAAGACAATGCTGCAATACTTGATACTGATGATTTATGCGATGCTGTTATAAAAAACATTAGTGATTTTGATGTTTTAGTTCTGTCGGATTATAACAAGGGCAGTTTGAATCAGTCTCAGAAATTGATTTCAGCAGCGCGAAAAGCAAATGTTATTGTATTGGTTGATCCCAAAGGGCACGATTTTGAAAAGTATCGCGGAGCCAGTTTATTAACGCCAAACTTATCAGAGTTTGAATCTATTGTTGGTGTATGCGGCGATGATGAAGACTTAAATAATAAGGCAGATCAGTTGCGACAGCAGTTAGATTTGCATGCCTTTTTAGTCACGCGTAGTGAAAGAGGCATGACATTGCTTCAAAATAACCAGGCCAGCGTTACCTTCCCCACTAAAGCCCGAGAAGTTTATGATGTGACAGGTGCAGGTGACACTGTAATTGGCGTATTAGCAGCTTCACTAGCGGCAGGTTCGGATATGGAGTCAGCAGCGCTATTATCAAATGTAGCTGCTGGGATAGTTGTCGGCCGGTTAGGTGCGGCGTGCGTGAATTCAGATGAATTAAAGCGTGCAATGAGTGATTCATTCCAAATGGATTATCATCAAAAAATTGTTAGCCTTGAAGAGTTAAAACGTGAAATATCCTTTAGTCGTAATAATGGGCAAAAAATTGTTATGACTAATGGTTGTTTTGATATTTTACATGCAGGTCATGTTCAATATTTATCTGAAGCCGTCGCCAGAGGTGATCGTTTAATTGTTGCTGTTAATGATGATGAATCTGTTAAACGTTTAAAAGGTCCAAAACGTCCTATTAATAGTTTGCATCAACGTATGGAAGTGCTCGCTGCATTAGGCTCCGTCGATTGGGTTATTTCATTTTCTGAAGACACACCTGAAAACTTAATTTGTAATGTGTTGCCGGATTTATTAGTTAAAGGTGGTGATTATAAACCGAGTGAAATTGCCGGTGGAAAGTGCGTAATGGACAATGGTGGAAGTGTTGAAGTGCTTTCTTTGAGAGATGGCTGCTCGACCAGTAATATAATAGAAGCTGCAAAAAATAAATAATTTATAAATCGTTATTCCAGAGATTAAATAATGTTTTTATTGGTCTCTGGTGATAGTTACATGCCATTAACTATTAGCATCTAATACGCTGTCTATTTTCTCAATCACATCATTTTTAGAAATAAATTCCATAATATCATCTCTGCGAACTCTTCTGCCCCACCGAACTTGGTCGACAGTCTTGTGATAAGTATCAAACAGCGCTTCAGGATATTTATTGACGGTATTATTTAAATTGGAATAAGGGCCTGTTCTAAAGGGATTTGAATTAGCGTAAAGACCAATTACTTTTGTGCCCATAGCATTTGCAATATGCGCCGGTCCTGTATCGGGTGCAATCACCAATTGAGCTTGTTGTAATAATGAGGCAAGTTGTTTCAGGCTGGTTAGCCCTGTCATTATAGTGGGTTTGTTAATCGCTTCATCAGATATGGTTTGGCTGAGTTTGATCTCTGAGCCAGCAGGCCCACCACTAAGTACAGTATGTAAGCCATATCGTTCAAATAAATAATCAATAATCGTTGCGTAGTGTTCAGCTGCCCAGTTTCTTACAGCATTGCTGGCACTTGGGTTTATAACAACATAGTGTTGAGCCGGAATAGCATTTTTTATGAATTGATTGTCATCATCAGAAACAGGGATATTCCATTCTATATTGCGTGTATCAATTCCTAGTGATTTTGGGAACTCAAGAAAACTATCTAAAACATGTTGCTGAGGAATATATGCAATCTTTTTATTGCTGAAAAGCCATTGAAAATTTCGTGCGCGTTTAAAGTCAAAGCCAATTCTGTATTTTGCTTTAATGCTTCGGCTTGCAATGCTTGCGCGTAGTGAAATTTGCATGTGTAGTAAAATATCAAATTCACGATTTTTAAGATTCTGTTTTAGTGTCTTATTTGCTTTTTTGCCTTCTGATTTATCATAAATAATAAACTCAACACCAGAAACGTCATGTACTAATTGGTACTCAAGCTTTCCAATAATCCAGGTGATCTTACAATCGGGCCACTGTTTTTGAATACAATTTAAAGTAGGTAGTACATGTGTGACGTCGCCAATTGCAGAAAGACGTAATATACATAGGCTGGATGGGGGAGTAGACAAAAAAGACATAGTTGAATTTAGTGAAACAACACTATTTAAATGATTTCATGTATATTAACACACTGATTATGTCAGGGTATTAATGTAGAAATAATATTCATGGTTATGAAATGAAATATAAGGTTTGGGGTAAGGCTAAAGCTGTTCTAGCACCGCATAAACGTCATCATGTCACACTGGGGATGGTTATCTTTGTTAGTGCTTTATTACTAACAATACTAATGGTTGTTCGATTGGGCATGCTGTATGCCGATACCATTTATACGGGGGTGCGTGAGCCTTATATACAATCACTTAGTAGTAATAGTGTCATTATTCGATGGCAGAGCGAACATGCTACTGATGTAAAAGTGGAAATCGGTAAAGTGCTCGATACTTCAGATGATTTTGTTGAAGACGATCATTATAAAGAAGTTCATGAAGTTAGTTTTAAAAACCTAAAGCCTGCAACTCGTTATTATTATCGAATATATCACCAGCAAGAAATATTTAGAGGTGGAACAGAATACTGGTTTGAAACAGCGCCAAAAGTAGCCTCCAATGTGCCTGTCAGAATGTGGTTGATAGGCGACCCGGGACGAAGTGGAGAGAATATTCAGTCGGTTCAGAATGCGATGAAAGAATGGGTAAGTGATAACCCAAGGCCTCAACAGATTGGCCTGAAAAACCCATTAAATTTAATTATTAGTACGGGTGATAATGCATACTGGAATGGAGCAAATGAAGATTTTCAAAGCGCTTTATTTGAAGTTCATAAAGACTTATTCAAAAATACTGTATTTTGGCCAGTTTATGGAGATTACGATGCTAAAGGTTGGTCATTTTTCAAAAACTTTAGTTTGCCAAAAAATGCAGAGGCTGGTGGTTTAGCGTCAGGTACCGAAAATTACTATTCAATAGATTACGCATCTGTACATATGATTTTTTTGGACAGCAATAATGGTGCTTTTTCAGCGGATGACAAAATGATGCGGTGGTTAAAAGCTGATTTAAAACAGACTCGACAAAAATGGATTATCGCATTTATGCATCATCCGTCATATACGCGTGGATCACATAATTCAAATGATGCAAAAGACAGTGGTAATCGCATGTTTAATATGAGAAAGCGTGTTATTCCCGTACTTGAAAAGGCTGGGGTTGATATGGTTATCACAGGCCATAGCCACTCTTATGAACGCAGCTATTTGGTAAATTGTCATTATGGTGTTTCATCTAGCTTTAAAGAAGAGTCGATTTTACAAAAAGGCCCTGTGTTTAATAAACCAAAATCAAGAGGTGCCTATCAGGGTGTAATCTATACCGTATTAGGTTCATCATCAAAAGCCGTTGAAGGGAAGTTTGATCACCCTGTAATGGCAGTATCAAAAGCAAAGTTAGGTTCAATGATACTGGATATTAATAATGATAAACTCACCGCACGATTTATTGATAACAGGGCTGATGTGCTTGATCAGTTTGACATTATTAAATCGGATAAAATATCAATGATGAATAACTCACAGAGATCGTGTCAGTAACAATGACCAGTAATATGAAGATTGAAAAACATAAAGTAGAAAAAATAGGACAACGATGGGTTTTATATAACCCTCAGTTAATGTCATCTCTTAAAGAAGATTACTTTAATTGCTCAACTATGAAAACGAATGGTATGTTGATTGGCAGTGCGGACGGCCGAGGTGAAACATGTTTTTTCAAAACTGGCGATGGTATATGGGCTTTACGGCATTATTTACGAGGTGGATTAATAGCGAAGTTCATTTTTGATAAATACCTGGGTTTTCGCTTAAAAAATACCAGAGCCTGGAAAGAGTGGCACTTATTAGATCAGATGATAAAGCTTGGCTTGCCTGTGCCAACCCCTGTAGCAGCAAGCGTTATAAAGAGCACTCTATTCTATAGTGCTGATTTAATAACAGTTTATATTGAGAATACACAAACTCTTGCAGATGTATTAGAAGCAAAGGGTTTAGATAATAACAGTTGGGTGGAAATAGGCCG
>JAUVDT010000050.1 GCA_030595185.1 Gammaproteobacteria bacterium | reverse complement strand
CGACTCACCTTCGATATTTATCAACTTGGCAGCGGTTTATCATTGATCCCCGTAGCAATTGGCCTACTCGCATTTTCAGAAATTCTGTTGCAACTAGAAAAATTCACGGTGAAGGGCGGCGGTACACATACCGCGCATGTCTTTTCCTCAAAGCTTGAAGATCGAATGTTGCCATTCAAAGAATTCTTTGCCAGCGCCAAAACTTTACTCCGTGGCAGTCTCATTGGTATCGGCGTTGGAGCCATGCCTGGGCTGGGTGCGCCAGTGGCGTCGTTTATGTCTTACGACCAAGCGATGAAGCGTTCTAAACACAAAGAAGAATTTGGTAAGGGTCGCCTTGAAGGTATCGCTGCATCCGAGTCTGCCAATAGCGCGGTGGTAGCAGCGAGTATGATTCCGCTATTTGTTCTCGGTATTCCCGGTAACTTAGCAGTCGCCATGTTAATGGGCGCATTTATGATTCACGGTATGCAACCGGGCCCGTTAATGTTTCAGGAAAATGCACAACTCATGTACGGCATCTACGGCAGTCTGTTATTAGCCAGTTTATTTTTACTGGTCATTGGACGTTTCGGGCTTCGTTATTTCTGCAAGGCCGTCAATATCCCAGCAATGATTCTTTACCCAATCGTTGTCTTCACCTGCATCATGGGCGCTTACTTAGGTAAGTCATCCATGTTCGACGTGACTGTCATGCTCGCATTCGGTTTCATCGGTTATTACATGCGTAAGTTCGACTATTCCTATGTCGCACTTTTAATCGGTTTTATCTTAGCGCCAGAGTGGGAACGTGCCTTACAACAAGTAGTCATCATTTCCGAATACGACACTTATATGTTCTTCCAACGCCCTGTTGCTATGGGACTGATGGCACTCGTCTTATTTGTGATTGTGCGTACCTTCTGGAAAAACATCGTCGATTGTCGCAAGAAAGAAGACGACGTTACTGACTAATACTAAAGCTATTTAAAAAAGTGTTTACCGTTTGCACGATAAGCACTGAATGAAATTCTATAACCATAAAAATTAAAATATATATTTAAGAAGGATAACTCCATGAAAAAAATGACGGACGCCGAACTAAAAGCAAAACTGGGCGATAACTACACCGCACCTATTGGGCTCTACGCAAAAACAAAAGACATGCCTTTTCTTGGTTCAGTGACCTGTAACACTGAAGAGATGGTGGCGGGCTCATGGCAAGAAGTTATCATTACTTACACATTAGGCCAATCCGGTATGGCCGATGGTTCTTGGTTTAAAGCAACCTTCCGTTTTTACTCTGATTGGGAATTATTTCAAACCACTGATCCAAAAGGCGCGAATTATGTTTCAGCTGAATATCATGCGTCTCCAACACTAGAAGGACAAAGTCCTGCGTCTGTACAAAAACTGTCGGTTCGTTTCGATCAGAAAGGTCACGAACGTCCATTCCAAAAAGCAATTATTGTTGATACCTACGATGGTTACTTAAAAGCCGGAGATCAGATTGTTATCCGTATGGGTGACCGTCGTTTTGGTGGAGCAGGTACACGCGTACAAACTTTTACAGAAGAGTTTTTTAAGTTTCGTTGCTATGCAGATCCATTAGGAACTTCTCGTTTTGCCGCGGTTGAGCCTGACTTAACGATTAACATTAAACCAGGCCACCCTGCTTTATTACAATGGGCAGCTTCGCGTTTGGTGAAGCAAGGCGAAAAAATACCCATGCGACTTCGCGCCGAAGATGAGTGGGGCAACACCTGCTGGTCACGCGACGACAAAGTACATATAAGTGCAACATTAGATGGTACAAGTTGTTACGAAAAAGATATTAACTTACCGGAAAAAGGCTGGGCAGTACAATTACTCGAAGACATACCAACCGATAAAGCAGGTGAGTTAATTGTTACTGCGAGCATGCCTGATCATCCTTCGGTTAAGGCACATACTTTCTATGTGACGATTGATAAAGATTTAGATTTCCCTCGAATTTTTTATACCGACTTGCATGTACATTCAGAAGATACGGTGGGCACAAACTCTACAAGCTATAACTTAAACTATGGTCGCGACGTAACCGGCTTAGACGTTCTCGCTTTCGCACACAATGATTTCAACATCACAACCGAGCGTTGGAAAAAAACAGTAGAGTTAATTCGTGAGATTAGTAAAGACGGTGAGTTTGTCGCTTTTCCGGGAACAGAGTGGTGTGGTAGTTCCTGTGCCGGCGGTGACCATAACGTTATCTTCCTGCATGATCGCGAACCAGAATTTCCATTCTTAAAAGACGGCACACATGTTCGTTCGGTAGACTGGAACGAAGACTCAGGTTCAACCGTTGCGAATCCAGGCGCATGGCCATTGGAGGAATTGTGGGCAGCTTATATCGATGACCCAGAAGGTCATTTATTAACACCTCACGTTGGTGGCCGTCGTTGCATTATGGACTGGCATCACCCTGAGTTAGAAAAATTAATCGAGATTGGTTCTGCATGGGGCCATTTTGGCTGGTTATATCAGGACGCAATGGAACGTGGTTATAAGATCGGCGCAAGCATGGCCGGTGACGAACATCGCGGTCGTTGCGGTGGCGGCGTACCGGGTACAGCCGTGTTCGGTACTAAAGGCGGCATCTCTGGTGTGATCTCACCAGAGTTATCGCGTAAAGCGATTGGCATAGCATTACGTGAACGCCATACCTTTGCTTCGACAGGGGAACGTACTTTTGGTTTGACGACATGTGGCAAGCACATCATGGGCGACGAGTTCGAACATAAAGGCGCAGCACAGGTAAATTACCGATTCCTCGGTGATGCAGGCTGGGATGAAATCATCGCTTTCGATCATAATGGTGAAATTTGGCGTCGTGATTTACAAAAAGAGTTAGGTTATTCGGATCGTAAGATTCGTTTCCGTTGGGGTGGCGCACGAATTAAAGACCGTTATCGCTGGGCTGTATGGAAAGGTAAAATTACAATCACGAATGCAGTCATCAATGAGTTTGAAGGTCTTGGTTTTGAGCATAAAGAAGAAACTTGCTGGCGCGAAACACCGACCACTATCGGCTTCAAGAGTGACACCTATGGTGACGTTGATGCAATTGAAATGGACGTCTCAAATATAGAAAATGCAACCATAAAAATTGAAGGCACAATTGATGGTTATGTAAAAGTGGGTGATCCCTTAAAAGGTAATCCATTTGTGCACTGCCCAACCTTTAGCTGGGAGTTTACTGGTAAGGAATTTTTAGAAGCGGCACGAATGAAAAAAGAATTACCCGGTGTAGAAATGTTCCTGGCAATGGAACGCATGAGCGACACACCCGCACCGCGTGAAGTAACCGGTAACTTTGAAGTATCACCCGAAAACGGCCCACATGGACATCGTCCGATATATATCGTTGCACACCAGGTTGATGATGCAAAAATATGGACGTCTTCCTTGTTTATAACGTTTAAAAAATAATTGCCCGTTAAAATAAAAAAGGCCTCGACACAAAGACGCAGAGCTCGCAAAGAAGAACATACAATAATATGTGCTTCTTTGCGGCAAACCTTTTTCTTTAATTATTAAATGACGGCTTCCGGTGAAAACTGACAGCCAGCCTTAATTAAATGTACACTTAAACGTAGCTTGATTGACGAAGGAAACACAACTTTGTTAATTTGTTTTTCTTGATTTATATTTATCTTTTGTTGGGCTTCGTGCCTCACCCCAACCTACGAGCTGTTTCACACAGTCTGGACATTAACGATCTTTTACGATAATGGAACTTGAATTGAAAAACAACTTCCTTTTCCAACCTTACTTTCAACTGTAATCTTGCCGCCCATTTTTTCAATTAAGTTATTAGATATAGCCAACCCTAATCCTGTACCTTCAATGTTAGAATTTTCTGCTTCAGCTCTTTCGAATGGTAGAAATATTTTTATTTGTTGTTCAGCGGTTAAACCTTTACCTGAATCCTTGATTGAAAGACAAAGCATTTTTTTATTATTAAGAGAATAATCAATTATCACTTTACCGTTTTCAGAATTATATTTAATAGCATTAGACAAAACATTTAACAACACCTGCTTTAATCGTGTGTCATCGACATTAATATAAATATCAGACAAAGGGCTAACATTGTTACATATTTGTATAGAGTATTTGTCCGCTATTGGTTTAATTAAAGATATAGTCTCATTAAAAATATCATTGAAACAATGACTTTCAATCGATAAGTCTACATTGCCTGATTCTATTTTTGATAAATCAAGTACCTCATTGATTAACTGCAATAAATGATTTCCACCCGCAATAATTTCTTGACTATTTTCTTTAGTTTTTTCATCTCTCGCATCCATATTAATAAGTTGAGAGAACCCAAGAATAGCATTTAATGGTGTGCGTAACTCATGACTCATAGAAGATAGAAATTGTGACTTTGCTTGATTGGCACGTTCAGCTTCTTCTTTAGCATTTACAATTTCTTGCTCAGCATTTTTGCGTTCAGTAATATCCTGTACGATAGAGGCAGCACCAATAACTTTTCCTATTTCATTTTTAAGCGGGGTGTTATGCCATTCACAGAGAATAGTACGGCCATCTTTAGTTAAATTCTCATTAATACTTATTTCGCCACCTGTTTGTGACATCAAATCATTCCAAAGTTTTTTGATGTCAACAATAGCGGTTTCAGGCAACATAATGTCAACAAAGTTACGGCCTTTGACTTCCTCAACGGCATAACCAAACATCTTCTCAGCCTCTTTATTCCAATCAAGAACTTGAAAATCAGTATTCCATTCAATGGTAGCCATAGGGGCTTGTTCACGATAAAGCCTGAGATGCTGTGCAGATGAATAAAGTTCATATTCTATTTTTTTTCTTTCAGCTATTTCCTGTTCAAGGAGAGAGGTATAACTTTCGTTTTCTCGACACAACTTTAAAGTCTTATTGAAGTTATTTAAAATGGGTTCAAATATTAGTCCAAAGGGAAGTTTAAAATTAGGTATAGTTTTATTTAACAGAACAAACCTTTCATTATCATTGACTGGTAACACTAGAGCAGCTTTATATTTTTTTTGCTCTCCAAAAACATAATTAATACACCTAGTATCTTTAATTAAACCACTTTCACATCCGTGTATAAATTCTTCTGGTAACGTTAAAATATTTCCTTTTTTTTCTAGCAAGTTTCCGCAGCCAACTATCTGTTCAAGTTTACACTCGTATTTACCTTTTTTGGCCTCTTTAATATCGGATATAAATACTCCGCAGGGAAAAGCTGTGTGATATAACAATCGCTGTAAAGTTTTAGTTATGAGTGGTTTGGCATGTGTCTCACCACCCGTTACTAGTGCCATTTCATAGAGAACTTGAGTTATCTGTTCACGATTCATTTTTTATTCTCTGTTTATACCCAAGGAATGTTTATTAGCGCTGCATTATGGAACAAAGGATATCCACCTTGCTTTGAACCACCAATTTCACCAAGTGACAAGGCACCAAAAATATTCTTATGACTAAGTCTTTTTTTCAATAACGATAATTCTGTTAATGAAGCATCTCCAAGATGCATTCGTCTTCCAGCACAATAAAAAGTAAGAATTGTATCCTCAGTTTGATTTTCTATTTTTCTCACTATGGTTTCAATTGTTTTTGATGAATTAGGTGATACTGCTTTTAAGAGAGTTAGAACGGAATTTTCAGGAACTTCTCCTACACAATATAGAGAGCCATCATCATCTAGTGCAACCGGTATTCGTACTAACATTTCCCCATCCATACGCACAATACCAATAGGAAAGTGAACCGCATTTTCATAAAAATTATCTTTGGTTATTTTAACTCCATAATGCTTATAAGCTAGCTCTTTATAAACATCAAAGGCAGGTCGCCAGTCTATGCTACTAATGCGATTCCCGGTTGTTGATGTAGCAGATATAGATGAATCCGGACTCGTATAACCATGTTCCAAAACAGCACTATGGTGCTGTTTAATCACCATAATAAGTACCGCATCACCTATAAATTTATTATTATCAAAAAGACAGTTCATCGGCTGAAAAGTCTCGCTCCCTGCATTCACCCCCATGTAACTAACAACATCGCCAATTTTTAAGTAAAGCTCATCAATAAATGATGCAATATTGGGTATCATAGAGTCAAAAATCATGAATAAAGCCTGTTCATCATCATCCATATCAATATCGAGAGATGCAGTAATAGTTAAAGTTTCTTTATCCAATTCTGAAATACTATTTGAAAGTGGCACAATACAAAATGAAGGCATTTCTTTAAAGTGAAGTAATAAGACACCTTGCTTTTTTAATTCACCTTCTACAATTAATTCAGGAAATACTGCGCCAATCAATGTACAGTTCTCTTTATTCGCTTCTGTTCGCAAATTATCAACTGCATCAATACTTTGTTCCGCAATGAAAGCGAGCACACCGCCTTGAGGGTATTGTTCAACCCAATAACTGAATAACTCTTGTATTTTAAGCGTATCAATTTTCTCTAAAAATAATATTTTTTCTGAATTTAATTTCATATAAAATCAATTATCCTCATACTTTAGCTTCTTACACATAGGCGCATCAAAAACTTACATTCTACTTAGTAAGTAAAAAAGTAGTTAATGTCTGCTTTGAATGGTTGAGGTCACCGTCGAATACAGACACTATACCAGCAGCCTCTGTATCACTGCTACTGGCTAAGACTACCTTTAATCATAATTTCTCACAAAAGACTGCTTAGGATTATTTTGAGCCACTCATTTATATATGATTAAAATGGGCTATACGAATACCATAGTATGTCGATTTCTGACAAACTATGGGTTTGCACATAAATCATTATATTCGATCAAATCACCAATACAATTTAACTATGAGTTATCTGCAGCCTGCAAACCATGTTCTTTATAAAGTTCCAAGACTTCATCACTCAACATAAAATCTAAAAACTTTTCGCCCCATTCCCCTGCATCATTCATCAATCCAATATGGTAATCGGTATAAACATTCGTCTTAGATTTAATTTTTATGATTTCAAAATCATCAGGGAAAATTCGCGAGTAACGTAACGCCAAATGGTAATAAACAATAGCGACATCGGCATTACCCTCATAAATTGTTTGCGGTACTTCCCGGTGATGAATTGATTCACCAAAAACAACACGAGTAGAATCTTTATCAATTAAATCACTAAAGGCACTTACATCTAATTCTTTTTCTACGGCAACGTCGAGCAAGGTCTGTTTATAAACTTCATAGCTTGCGGCTTCAGTAACGGGGTTAGATATTGTTAAACGCACATCGTCTCTTAATAAATCAGCAATACCTTCAATACCTTTCGGGTTTCCTTTTTTAACCAACAAAACGTTTCCACTACTGCGTGCAAAAGCTTGATGAGATGTGATTTGTTTTTTCGCCACCAATTTGTCCAGAATATTTTCCGGGCTAATAAAGACATGGGGCTGAACATTCAAATGCAAATTACCTAACAACACCCCGCCCCGCAGAACAGAATCTAAAATAACTTTAGGTGGCGTGGTGGCGTAAAAAATATCGTTAACAGTCGAGTTTGATTTTAAAAATTCTTTGCAGCAAGCTTGTAGCGCCATGTGGTGATTGCCATCGGAAAAAACCACTAATTTAGCTGCAATTGGGTCACCATGAAAATCCAAACAAATATTTGAACCTGCTTGATTCCACTGATTACGATTCGAGTAATCTGCCTGAGAGCCTTCAACTGGCCAGTTTAATTGTTTATTCATCTGCTAAATATAGGTAACTTATTGATTCAATGCAACTTGTCTCGAAAACAAGACATTGCTCAACAAATTTATATAAAACATGGTTTAGATGCATGCTATTAATGAAAATACTTACCCACTGTCTCAATGAACTTTTCTCGCTCTAACGGTTTCACAAGAAAGTCATCACACCCTACTTTTATACAGCACTCACGGTCTTCTTCCATTGCATTGGCTGTTAATACCAATATGGGATTTGTATAGCCTTTCTCACGCATTAATTGAATTGCTTCAACACCCCCCATCACGGGCATCTGCATATCCATTAGTACTAAATCGTATTTCTTCATAGCAATTGCATCCACTGCCAGCTTGCCATTTCCTACTGCCGTTACATGCAAACCTAATTTATTTAGATAAAAAGAGATTAGCTGCTGATTTTCGATAACATCCTCAGCCAACAAAACATGCCCGACCACCTTATCTGTATTTACAATATTTGTATGACTACCTTCTTTCTCGGTCTCTGCTTCATGTGTTTCATCATAAACCTGTTCAGTATTTTTTAAAGAGCCTGAATTAACCGTTAATATAAAACGGCTGCCCACATCCAGCATACTACTCACTTCAATATCACCACCCAATTTATTGGCTAACTGCCTGGATAACGACAAGCCCAGCCCAGTACCACCATATTTACGTGTGGTCGAAGTATCGGCTTGCGTAAATGCATTAAAAACATTTTCTAATTCATCTGCTGCAATACCGATGCCTGTATCGATAACCTCAAAGCTGATTGTTTCGGTAAAGCGATCGCATCGAACATTAATATTGATATTACCTTGTTCAGTAAATTTAAGGGCATTACTGCATAGGTTAATTAGTATTTGTTTTAACCTGACAGGGTCGCTTTTAATGTATCGTGGCAAAGGCAATTCAGGATTAATACAAACTTTCAAACCTTTTTCTTTTGCCTGCATTTTTAAAAAGGTTTGCACCTCAGACAACAAAACCATTACCTCTACATCAATAATTTCAACCTCTAATTTCCCTGCTTCAACTTTTGATAAATCTAAAATATCATTAATTAACCTCAGCAAGTGGTTACCACTATTGAGTATTACTTTAATGTTTTCGTCTCGCTGATCTTTTGTTAGATGTTCGTCTCTAATGATTTCGGTATAACCAATAATTGCGGTTAAGGGCGTTCTCATTTCATGGCTCATATTCGCCAGGAATATACTCTTTGCTTTACTGGCATTTTCTGCAAACGATCTGGCTTTGATATTCATTGTTGATGTGCGTTCTATTTCCTGGCGTTTTAAATTCACTCTTCTATAGCGCACAAACAATAGTAATGAAATAAAAAACAATAATGATAATCCAGAAATCAATATTGTTAAGAGCTTTACATGCCAACTTTCATCTAACAGCCTCTTTTCAGCTCTCCGCTTTAACAGACCGCTATCGAGGTGCGCTGCCGGATTTAATATTGCAAAGTTGAACGTATCCATATTATATTTTCGAATACTATTTTGACCTTCAGATGACACCAAATATTCTACAAACTTTTTTGCCAATTTTTGATTAACATTTGGCAGTTTTTCTTTGTTCATTACAACAGCACTAAACATGCTTCGCATTGATAAATCATTTGAATAAAGAATAACAAGATTACTTTTGAATTCATCATAATGTTTTAAATAGGTACTAATTTCAGCCATTGTATAAGCATCAAATTCAGCAGCTTGTACCATTGCACCCACCGCACTAGTACCTGTGTTTTCATAACCAATCCAATTTGGGTTTAACCCTGCACCGGTCCATAAACCTCTAATCTTTCTATAGGTACCACCTCTTGGAGAGGGTTCAAAAAACTCAACTTCGTCTTTTGAAAGTTTATTAAGCACATCGATAATGTCTTTATAAGTAGCAATTTCAGCAGCCGCTGACGGAGGACCCAATAACGCATAATTACTAAAAAACACTTGTACACGATAAAGCCCAAATCCTTGTGCTACTAATCTGTTTTCTTCTGAATCATGATGAGAAATTGTTAAATCGGCCAAACCAATTCTTGCTTGTTGTAATGCCTCAAAGGCACCAGCATGGGTAAACTGTATGGTGATATTAGGATTATTATTTTCGAATTTTTCTGCCATGGCTTGTATTAAGCCACTTTCCATCGCTGCGCTAGCAACCGAAACTCTTAACAAATTTTTGTTAACTACGCTGCCTGACAGGCCTATCGGCGAATAAAAAGAACAAATAATGACAAAAGTGGAAACTATATTCTTTTGAAAAAAAATATTTCTCATACCTACAAACGTCCTTATCAACCTATAGCTCAATAACTTATATATAGTATGTCTGTTAGGCATTGCAACATATTCAGGGCTCCATCAGTCTATATTAGAATTTAATGCCTGTTCAATGCAATCAAATCCCTCTGCCAATCGTTATATAACTATCGAACATTATTTCGTAGTTTTTTTCATTAAATTTAATAAAGGAATTATTATGTCGAACAATAAATCACTCGTATCCTCAACTGTCGCGTCCATTTTATTATTAAGTGGTGCATTAGCATCAACACCAGCACAAGCAGTCCCAGATCAGCCTACGTTTTGGGAAAAGTGTGCCGGTGTAGCAAAAGCAGGAATGAATGACTGTGGCGCACTTGATGGAAAACACAGATGCTCTGGACAAGCGAAAAGAGACAATGCCGATAATGAATGGGTTTATACGCCAAAGGGCACTTGTGCAAAGATCACTGGCGGCAGAGTTGCAAAAATTAAACCGGCAAAAAGCTAATATAAATGTTTAAACAAGCCATCAGTCATGAAGTTTGCAATAAACCCATACCTGAGCCTATTTCAGGTGTTGGTATTGGGTTACGCTCGCCCCATATCCACCAGATACTCAGTGAACGTCCCGCCATTCCGTGGCTGGAATTATTAGCTGACAATCACATAGCTGATGGTGGTTTAATACCAGCACAATTAAATGCTATTTGTGAACACTACCCCGTCACATTACATAGTGTCGGACTATCACTTGGCAGCACAGACCCAGTTAATATTAATTATTTAAACAAACTCAAACAACTAAAAAACGACCATACGATACATTGGTTATCCGATCATCTGTGTTTCACTTCTCATAACGGCATACAATCACACGATCTTTTACCCGTTCCTTATACAGAACAAAGCATACAAACCTTTGTAGATAATATTTCACGTGCGCAAGATATTTGGGGCGATAAAATACTGGTCGAGAATGTTTCAAACTATATGAGTTTTAATGCCAGTGAAATGTCTGAAATTGATTTCATTAATGAGATCGTCTCTCGTGCCGATTGCCATTTATTAGTCGATGTGAACAATCTCTATGTGAATCATATTAATCATGCCGTCGATACGACTGACTTTATTTCAAAATTGCCCACTAAGCGAGTAAAAGAGATTCATCTGGCCGGCTATGAAGACCACGGCAATTATATTCTTGATGCTCACAACAATCCTGTATCAGACAGCGTTTGGCAACTTTATACACAACTTATACAAATCCTTCCCAATACACCAACTTTAATCGAATGGGATAACAATATCCCCGATCTTGATGTTTTATTGAACGAAGCTTCGATAGCGGAGTCTATTTGTCATCAAACAAACAGACATGAGCAATATGTCATCACTTGAACAATTACAACATGACTTCATTCACAATATTGTTAATGATAAAAATAACCAGGGATTCCTTAGCGAATTAAAAACAGAGAAAATCCCTCCTGAACTACAGTTAAGCATCTATCAACGAAACCTTTCAGGTTCGATACAAAAAACATTGCAGCAAGTTTACCCTGCCTGCCTCAGCATTTTAGGTGAAGATTTTTTTCATACTCTCTGCTACAAATATCAGAACCTCTACCCATCTTTAGATTCTAACTTAAACAATTACGGCAATTACTTCAATACAATGCTACTGGGAGAATGTAGCGAAAACACAAAGCTACTTGGCTTTGAATACCTGCATGATCTTGCTCTACTCGAATGGCATTGGCACACCTGTTATTACTCGTCTAGTGTCATAACTTTTGATTTCACAAGCTTTTCTAAGATACCAGAAAATCAACAATCAAAAATAATATTTAACCTCAACAAATCGTTAAGTATTCACACGAGCATTTTTCCAGTAATTGATATTTGGAAAGACAATACGATTGAAATACCTACCACCAATGAATACACTACGCCTGACAATAGTCTTTATTTCTGCATATACCAACGCGCCCTGACGCCTACTCTTGAAATAATTGATAGGAACACATACAAAATACTCACCGCTATCAAAGATAAAACTGATCTGCAGTCTCTCTGTCATTTTGATGATATAGATATCAACCAGGCCCTACCCAATTTATTGCAAAAAGGCTGGATTTCAGGTTTTTCATTATTGGATAAAGCGTGTTAACTCAAGACGACCTTCAATTACTTTATCGCTACAGTTATGCTTTAACCTGTAATGAGGCAGATGCTTATGATTTATTACAAAGTGGGGTTGAAAAATACTTAGCTAATTCAAATGATACAGAACATGCCGTCCCTCTTTTAAAACGCATTATAAAAAACAAACACATCGACAACTACCGCCACGATAAAATTATTGGCTTTGATAATTATGATGACACTATTTTCCCTTTGGATTACAACGCAAAAGATCTGGAGGATTTAATAATTGATGAAGATATGGTTGAGAAAATACTTTCTTCTCTAAATCAGAATGAGCGTGAGATTATTTTTTACTGGGCTTATGAAGGTTATACTGCTCAACAAATTTCCGAGTCTTTAGACATACCACGCGGCACCGTTTTGTCAAAACTCCATCGTATAAAAATACGTTTATCCCAACAATTCAATCTCGACAACAACACAACACTGGGAGCCAAACAATGACGCAAGGCAGACTCAGAAATGTAATTTCACAAAAGATTCATGATGTATCTCTGAATCAAGCCCAGCTTGATCGCTTAATCAATTTGCAAGCAACAAAACCTAAATACAAATCTAACAAGATTTTATATTTCTTTGCCTCCTTTATTGCTATTGCTTTTACTTCCATCATCATTCACCAAAGCGTGCAACCAACGATTAGCATTGAGCAAGCTATCGGCAATGAAGTCGCCAATAACCACATAAAGCTAAAACCGTTAGAAGTGACCTCAACACAATTAAATATCGTACGCAGTTATTTTAAAGAATTAGATTTTTTACCCATTACGTCAAAAAATATAAACTTTGATACGCAAAAATTATTGGGAGGTCGCTACTGTTCTATTCAAGGCATAACAGCGGCTCAACTGCGATTAAAAAATGATAAAACAGGTAACATACAGTCGTTTTATCAAACCAGTTACGACCCAGTGATTTTCAAAGGAATACCGAATATATCAGCCGGCGAACAGCCCATAACGGTTCATTCAAAAGGCGTATCAGTTGATATTTGGGTAGAAAAAGGTTTGCTGTTTGCTGTTACTAAAGATTAAGTGAATGCTGGCGCTTCCAGTCTTCTTTTTTCAATTTATAAAGATAGTGTTCTTTAAGACGCATATCATCTTTCATAAAGACATGATTAAAAGTTGATTTACTTCTTTCCATATTCAGCCGTTCCATTACTGCAGCAGATTTTGTATTGATAATGGAAGTAAAAGAATAAACCTGCTCCAGCCCTAATATCTGGAATGCAAATTCCAATGCCGCCTCAGCCGCTTCAGTGGCATATCCAAAACCCCATTGCTCTTTTGCTAATCGCCAGCCGATTTCTATGCAAGGGTTTACAGGTAATTCATACGATGGTTTGTTTAAACCCACAAAGCCTATAAAAGACCGATCATCTAATCTCTCGGCTGCCCAAAAACCCCAGCCTTTTTGTTCTATCAGTTTCTTAAATTTATTGGCTAGCTCATCACTTTCTTTAGCTAACAAAGTTCGCGGGTAATATTTCATTACCTCTGGGTCTGCGTTCATCTTTGCAAATGGAATGAGATCACTCTCTTTCCATTGCCTCAACAAAATCCGTTTAGTTTTCAGCTCCATTGTTTTCTATTAGTCTTCAACACCTATATATTTTTTGCCAGTTGCCACATCAATATAATAAACATAACAATCTTTTGTCATATCCAGTTTTGGTTTATAAACATGGCCCGCTTTTAAATACATATCAAACACATAATACCGCTGCACACGCTCTGGCGTTTCACGACTACAACGAACTTCTATTTCATGCTTACCAGCTGAAATTTCGTGATTACTGGCTTTTTGAAACTTTTTACCATCAATACTGTATATCTGTATCGCTATTATCGATAAAGGATTCCAACCCGACAAACCTTTTATAAGGGCGGTATGTTTACTCGCACTTGGTTGTTGTACCGGGCTCACACTACAAGCTGTCAGCACACTAAATGCAATAGATATAAATACCATAAATAAACGTTTATTTTTCATATTAATTAACCCGGTGACCAATTGATGCCTACTTGTTATCATAGCTAATAGAACATGTTTTCACATGACATAACTCAAACTATTAAAAAAGACTCCATGAACGATTTAAATAAAGTTGACCACAAATCACGAAGAGCTGCCATTGATAAAGTCACATGGATTGGCCTTGCTATCAATATTTTGCAAACTGTCAGCAAATTAGTGGGTGGCATCATGACGCAGTCGCAAGCTTTGATTGCCGATGGTATTCATTCATTGTCTGATTTAATTACTGACGGCATGGTGCTGGTGGCATCTAAACACTCTCACGCCGAAGCCGATGAAGACCACCCATACGGTCATGGTCGTTATGAAACAATTGCAACGGTGGCTTTAGGCATACTATTAGTTATTGTGGCCATTGGAATTGGTCTGGATGCACTGGACCGCTTAATGTCAGACGAGCCTCTTCCCATACCCGGACCTTACGCCTTAGCCATTGCCGTCTTTTCTATTCTCAGTAATGAAGGCATGTTCCGTTACGCAATGAACGTGGCGGGCCGTATTAAATCCACCATGCTTGAAGCCAATGCATGGCACAGTCGTAGTGATGCGTTATCCTCTATTGTGGTTTTTATTGGCCTCGCCGGCACCATGGTTGGCCTACCAATGCTGGATGCGATTGCAGCCATCGGTGTTGCTTTAATGATTGCTCACATGGGTTGGAAAGTAAGCCGCACTTCGGTTCGTGAGCTGGTTGATACCGCGCTTGATAACGAAACCGTAGAGTCCATACGTCAACACATCAATGCTATTGACGATGTTAAACATGTGCACATGTTACGCACTCGAAAAATGGCTGATCAAGCGCTGGTTGATGTGCATATTGAAGTCGCTTCTAAACTCAGCGTTTCAGAAGGACATCGAATAAGCGAGGCAGTTGAAGATGCTCTGCGTAGTAATTTTGATGAAATTAATGACGTAACGGTACACATTGATGCAGAAAATGATGAGACTATCGATCGCTCTTTACCAATGCCCGCTTTACGTAAAGAGCTAATGATTCTGCTCAAAGAACAATGGCAGCAACTACCGATTACTGAGCAAATTGACAACATTACCCTGCACTATATTGAAAACGGCATCGAGATAGATGTGTTTTTACCGCTATCGGTGCTTAAAACCTTGGATAATGCCAAAAAAATACAAAATGATATTAGACAAGCCAGCCTACAAGTGCATAATATTCAACGCGTTGATATTTTTTTCCACTAGCTGCTTCATTGGCTAGCACCAAATTGGTGCGCTCTACTTTATCAATGCGTTGTAATGGTGCGGCTGTTTGTTTTATATATATAAAATCAATAACTTAGCAATCGCCAACTCATGGCATACTTTATGCTCACTGTTTGTAAATAAAATTTTATACCGAATTTCGTCTTTCGAAATTTGGTAAACCTAACTAACTATAAAACTCTTTTGGGAGATCTACACAATGTCTTTTGCTGACGTTCAAAAAATGGTCGAAGATAACGATGTAAAATTCGTTGATTTTCGTTTCACTGATTCACACGGTAAAGAGCAGCACGTTTCTGCACCCGTTTCTTGCATCGAAGAATCTTTATTCGAAGATGGTCGTATGTTTGATGGCTCTTCAATAGAAGGCTGGAAAGACATTAATGAATCAGACATGATCATGATGCCAGATTCTACAACGGCGGTTATGGATCCATTCTGTGAAGATGCAACAATGAACATCCGTTGCACAATCGTTGAGCCAAATGACATGCAGGGCTATTCAAAAGACCCTCGTTCACTTGGTCTGCGTGCTGAAGAATATCTAAAATCTACCGGTTTTGCTGATACTGCTTTATTTGGTCCAGAAAATGAATTCTTCGTATTTGATAGTGTTTCGTGGAAAGACGAAATGGGCAGCGCATCTTACAAAATTGATGCTGAAGAAGCAGCGTGGAGCTCTAACAACCAGAGCGAAGCGGGCAATATGGGTCACCGTCCTGGCGTTAAAGGTGGTTATTTCCCAGTTCCTCCAGTCGATTCTTTACAAGACTTACGTTCTGCAATGTGTCTTGCTCTTGAAGACATGGGTCAGACTGTTGAAGTTCATCACCACGAAGTTGCAACTGCTGGTCAGTGTGAAATCGGTGTTGCTGCAAATACTTTAGTTAAGAAAGCAGACGAAGTTCAGATTCTTAAGTATGTAGTACACAACGTTGCACACGCTTACGGCAAGACAGCGACTTTCATGCCTAAGCCTATCGTTGGTGACAACGGTAACGGTATGCACGTTAATATGTCTTTGGGTAAAGATGGCAAAAATATCTTCATCGGTGACGAGTACGGTGGTCTTTCTGAAATGGCGCTGTTCTTCATCGGCGGTATCATCAAGCACTCTCAATCATTGAATGCATTTGCTAACTCTTCAACTAACTCATACAAGCGTTTAGTTCCTGGTTTCGAAGCACCTGTTATGCTGGCTTACTCAGCTCGTAACCGTTCAGCGTCTATCCGTATCCCATACGTGATGAACCCTAAAGGTCGTCGTATCGAAGTACGTTATGCTGACTCAACTGCAAACCCATACCTTTGCTTTGCATCAATGCTGATGGCAGGCCTTGACGGTATCCAGAACAAGATCCACCCTGGCGACCCAATGACTAAAGATCTGTATGACTTGCCTCCAGAAGAAGAAGCACTGATCCCACAAGTAGCAACTTCATTTGACCAGGCGTTAGATGCACTGGATAAAGACCGTGACTTCTTGAAAGCTGGCGGTGTATTCAATGACGAAATGATCGATTCATTCATC
>JAUVDT010000085.1 GCA_030595185.1 Gammaproteobacteria bacterium | reverse complement strand
CGTATGATGGTCCGTGTGCTGGTTTATTGTATTAATGCTCAGGAGAACCTGTTTTTTACAAAAGGACTGAGTGCTATTGAGGAGCCTGATATATGGGTTCGTACATTAGATGATCAAACAGCATTGTGGATTGATGTCGGTGAGCCAGCGGTAGATAGAGTAAAAAAGGCTACCAGACTAGCAGCAGCTGTCAGTGTTTATTGTTTTAACTCTAAATCGGATGTTTGGTGGGAGCAGGGGCAAGCTAAGTTTAAGCAACTGAATGCTTCATTTTTTAGATTTCCCTGGGAAAGTATACAAGCATTAGCTACATTGGTTGAGCGTACAATGGATATTTCAGTGACAATTACTGGTGATTCTGCCTATGTTGCAGCGAGTACTGGTGAATGTGAAATTGCCTGGGAAACATTGCAGGTTGCAAAATCATAACAATTAAGTGAAACATATTCGCAGTTTAGTGGTCATATTGTCTATTGTTGACGTGTGAGAGTTCTTTATGAAAATTAAACTGGTTTTATTGTTAGCGAGCTTTTGGCTTTATGTTCCATCAGCGATTGCTGATAAAGCTGTATTTGCGGGTGGTTGCTTCTGGTGTATGGAGTCTGATTTTGAGAAGCTAGAGGGTGTAACGTCAGTTATATCGGGTTTCACCGGCGGTACTATTAAAAACCCTACTTATAATGGTAATCATAAAGGACATTATGAAGCCGTTGAAATTAGCTACGATCCCAAAAAGGTTAGTTATAAAGAGTTACTCGATTATTTCTGGGTTAATATCGATCCGTTTGATTCACGTGGACAATTTTGTGATAAAGGGCCGAGCTACTTAAGTGCAATTTTTGTCTCCAGTGAAAAAGAAAAAGTATTGGCAAGGCAGTCACGAGAAGCGGTGGTAGAACAATTTTCTGATAAAACCGTTGTCACACCCATTTTGAAGTCTTCAACTTTCTATCCGATAAAAGGCAGTGAAAGCTATCATCAGGATTATTATAAAACTAACCCCGTGCGTTATAAATATTATCGCTGGAGTTGTGGTCGCGATCAGCGATTAAAATCTATTTGGGGTGACAAAGCGACTCACTAAATATATTGGCTATTTTAAGATGATAACTTGAAATATGAGCCCATAAATAACCTAAGCGATGGCTGCAAATAGTACAGTGCGGACTTTTAATGGGTGTTTTTTTCCGCAAATACACGCGAATGAACGCAAAAAAGTCAAAAGATCACCTCCTCGTATAAATAAAAACAGCCCTTACGTAGGGTGCGCCATGCGAACCAATTACCGATAAAATTACGGCATCCGTTTATTATTTCATACACCTCAGTGCGCATGGCACACCCTACTGACCTTTGTTTTATTTGCGCTCATTCGCGTGTATTTGCGGAAACAACCTGCTTTTCTAATTTCCGCTTCAGGATGTTTTGCGACATTCATTTATCCGATTGTATCGGTTATGCAATTTTGATTCTTACTACATTCATCACTTCAATTTTGAAACCAGCAACATCTTCTGTAGCCGGGTAATAGGTGAGGTTGACGCGCTGGCCTTTTAAGTCTTTATAGCGTTTCTTTCGTTTGTATTTGAAAGGGGCGCTTACATCCTCAATCATTAAAGTATTAATGAACCATTCGCCTACTTCGCGCTGCACATGTGATTCAACTTTCAACATATCGCTATGCGTTAATTGTTGATGGCTTTTAAGTAGATTTTTAACAGGATCTTTCATTAAAATGATGGTCTTTGAATAGAGTAGATCTCTATTATATCAGTGATTCCCAGTTATTTTTAGCATACTAATAATTGATTCTTTATCATTATGAAGCATAATCATCTGGTAAGATTAACGTTCTAAATGAATAGTGAGTTATCAATATATGAAACAAATTGTACGAACAATATTCTCACCTCTCTTAAAGTTTTTTGAATCAGGTGATGATGAGTTTTCATATAAACCTTCCCATCGAATCATCTTATTAGTGATGGGTGTTTTATTTTCTGGTTTAGCAATGTTTGTTTTTTCTTCTGCACAAGGACAAGACATTGGGTATTTTTTACCGGTGATAATATTTGGTGGTGTTGGCGTGGTTAGTTTGGTCATTGGTTTTGTGGGAACAGATCGTGCAGTGGCAAAAATATGGGGCTCTCGCTAATAGCGTTATTATTATGAAGCTGTTAACTATATTGCCTTTAGTGTTTTTATTGTTTGTGACTGCATGTGGTAACAATGATCCTGAATTAATTACTAAACGTCAGTTGCGGACGTTAATGATTGATTCTTTGAGTCATTCGGCAGAAAGTTGGTGGTACGTAGGCTCAGATAATGGTGCTCATTTTATTTCTATTGAGCGGGCGGGTAATTCCAGGTTATATACGATACCAAGTGAGGGTGTAACGCTTAAAGTCGATCGCTTTGAATTTCGCGGAATAAAAGGAAAGCGGGTTAATTTGAAATTAAATAAAATAAAAGTAGTTAAATAAGAAAAATATAACCTAATTTAATGATTTTAAGGGTGAGTTCAAAAATAGCCTAATAGGTGACTGTAAATAGTACAGAGCTGACGTTAAAGTCAAAAGATAAAACCCACCACAGAGGCACGGAGGCGCAGAGAAAAGCGGGCTTGATGTAGGGTGCGCCGCGCGCACCAATACAGATAAAAGCACGTTATTCAGATTAACTCTTCTGTGAGCTGCGGTGCGCACGACGCACCCTACAAATTAAAAATACCACTTATACTTTCAGAGCAGCTAATACAATCAAATGGTTTTGATTTTCCTCTGAGCCTCCGTGCCTCTCGGCAACTGCTCCTGCGTTGCTCTACTTACGGGCGTCCTGCCCTAATGTGGTGAAATCTTTTGACTTTGACTGTAAATTTTTATGACCGCTTCAGGATGGTTTGGGTCATTCAGGTTATCAGATTATTTCTGAAGGCTTTATTAATTCATCCGTCCAAATTGGAACTAATGCACTTTATATTAATCAGGTTCAAGCGATTCACGAATGCGTTCTTGTCGTTCCTCTTCTTCAATCAAGGCTGTTTGTATTTCTCGTAACACTGTATCAATGTCAGTAGCATCGGGGCTTTCTTCAAACAGGCCAGTTAACGTGCTGTCAGGATGCAAGTCGCCTGCTTCATATAAAGCCCATATTTCTTTGGCGTATTGGGTTTCTAATAGCTCAGGGGCATATTGACCATAGTACGTCGTCATATTATTAACATCACGAGAGAGCATTCTTTGAGCGTTATTATTGGCGGCAGCATCTACTGCTTGAGGCAAGTCGATAATAACGGGGCCATATTCATCAACAAGGACGTTAAATTCGGATAAATCACCGTGTATGATGCCAGAGCAAAGCATACGTACAATGTCACGCATAATGATGTCATGGTCTTCTATCGCTTGTTCAGCAGACATCGAAACATCATTTAAGCGGGGGGCGACTTGAGAATCATCATCGGTAATGAGCTCCATCAATAAAACACCATCGAAACAGCCAAATGGTTCAGGAACTCGCACACCTGCTTTGGCCAGGCGATAAAGAGCATCTACTTCAGCATTCTGCCAAACTTCTTCTTGCTGGCTACGGCCAAATTTAGAGCCTTTCTCCATGGCACGGGCGCGGCGGCTATTTCTAACCTTTCGGCCTTCCTGATATTGTACGGCTTGTTTGAAGCTTCGTTGGCTCGCTTCCTTGTATACCTTGGCGCAGCGTATCTCAGTGCCACAGCGAACCATATACACGGTTGCTTCCTTACCGCTCATTAACTGGCGCAGGACTTCATCGACAAGACCGTCTTCTATTAAGGGTTGTATGCGCTTCGGGGTTTTCATAGCGCACTTATACATGAGTTAGGGGAAGGATGGAACAGAATCCTTGATCGGTGGGTACGAATGGTGAGTTAGGATGTATAATTAGTCTAATTATTTAAGATGGTGGGTTTATGAAACTTTTAATACGTAATCTGGCGCGCTCGACGACGGAAGCAGAGCTTGAAGAAATATTTGCAAACTTTGGAGAAGTGCAGTCTTGTACGTTGGTTTTAGATAAAGCGAGCGGTGGATCTAAAGGCTTTGGTTTTGTTGAAATGCCAAAGACCGGAGATGCAAAAGCGGCTATGAAAAGCTTGAACGGTAAAGATGTGGCAGGCAATAAAATCCGTGTGAAAAAGTCCGAACCCGCACAAAATAAAGACTAGTATCTGATGAATGATATAACCAATCAAGATCCTTTACATGGTGTTACTTTAAAAGCATTACTAACGGAGCTGGTTGAGTTCTATGGCTGGGAAGAACTAGGTGAGTTAATTAATATCAAGTGTTTTACTAATGACCCTAGTATTTCATCAAGTTTAAAGTTCTTAAGAAAAACGCCTTGGGCAAGAACAAAAGTAGAAGCGTTATATATAGCGTCATTAGAATGATTTTTAAAATTTTTATCGCTGGGTTTAAATTAGGAAAACAATACAAGGATAGATTACAGCGTAAATTTGTATGAGTTCTGTCATTTATGGGGGATGGCAATATGAAACCTGTTTTAATTTCACCAAAGAAAACAATCGGGCCTGTTAGTTTTATTATTATATTTTCTGTATTTTTGCTATCTTTTTGGTTTTTTGCAGAAAATTTTTTAATGGTTCATATTCTGTCATTTGAATTGAAATATCCTGTTCCTTATATTGATATGGAATATCTATTTATTGGTGCTAGTGCATTCATCATGTCATTAATTGTGTTTTTTATACTAAAAAAAATCCAGTTGAAAAAGCTACGTTTAATAACATTTTCTATTAATTTGGCTATTGATGGCAGTTATCATTATGTACAAGCACCTGCTGTATTACTCTCAAACGATTTTCTAGCTTTGTTTTTTAAATATCTGAAGGGTAATGGTGCAAAGGGAAAATACAATAGCGTGCTTAATCAATACTTCCCCTTGTTAGAAATTCGTAGAAACGATGTGCTTGTTAGAGTTAAGGGAAATGAGACATTATTAGCATGTGGTTTAAAGAATGGAGATATTTGTCAGGTTGTCGGTAAACCAAAAAAAGTTGAGCAATAGTTTGTTCTTAGTTGGTTTCTATGGATTTTGATAAGAATACGTTTCGTATCATTATTTATTTATCGATTGTTACAATAGTTATTGTAGTGGGTCTATTGGCATGGTTTAAAGGTAATTAAGACTCTTTATATAAAATAAGGAAATATATGTCATACGATGAAGGTGTAGCTCAACGGGTTCGTGAAGTAATGAGCTCTGTGTCAGGGCTCTCTGAAAAGAAAATGTTTGGTGGTATTGCTTTTATGGTGAATGGCAATATGTGCATTGGTGTTGTTAAGCATGAGCTAATGCTTAGGGTAGGGCCTGATCAATATGATGAAGTTCTCAATATGCTGTACGTTAGAAAAATGGATTTCACAGGTAAGCCGATGCGAGGTTTGGTTTATATTGAGCCTGACGGTTTTGGCGAAGATAAAGAGCTTAGATACTGGGTAGACAGAGCACTATTGTTTGTTAATTCTTTACCAGAAAAATAATATAAGGAATTAGTTGTTAGAAACGTTGTCTAGATATAAATATAATAATAAAGGAAGTTATGTGGGATATAAAAAATCATTTCTGGCTGTCGTCATAATCTTTTCACTCATCTTTTTATCTTTAGAAGCAAAAGCATATAATATTGATCTATATAAGCAGATACGAGCCGGTAACATTATTGAAGTTAAAAAATTAATATCGACAGGGATGGATGTTAATCAAGAAGATTATAAGGGCATGACGCCATTAATGAGAGCTGCATCATTTGGTCATACTGAAATTGTTAAGTTATTAATAGATAATAATGCTGCGATTAATGTTAAGGATAAAGCAGGTAATACACCATTAAAACATGCCGCCTGGAGTGATGATGTTGAAATTGTAAATATTTTAATAGAAAAAGGAGCCGGCTTAGAAGTAAAAAATAAGCTGGGTACCACACCTATATGGTCTGCTGTTATTACTGGTCGTTTAAATATGGTTAGCAATCTATTGAAACATGGTGCTAATCCAAATGTTCCTAATCAATATGGAATGTCTGCCATTCGGTTTTCTAAAACCAGAGATGAGTGGGATGTGGTAAAGCTATTGCAGGAAGTTGGAGCGAAAGAATTTTAGTTTTTTACTAGTACTGTAGAGATGCAGTATGGTGGAAATCTAAGCGTTAAAAAGGCCTGTCTATCAGGTCTTTTTTATTTGCATATAAAAAAATTAAATACAAAGGCCCTATTTCATTCGTCATTTCAGTGATTAAAAATATTGAGCCTATTAGAAGTAATTTTAATCTATTGCTTTGTTGACTGAATCAGGTGCAAAATCAGGGATAACAATTTAAAAATGATACCGGTTTTCCCGGTAATAAAAATTAGGAGATAAAAATGCGTTTGATTCTATTAGGGGCACCGGGTGCAGGTAAGGGTACAGTGGCTAAGTTGCTAACAGCAATGGATGGTTCTGTACAAATTTCTACAGGCGATATTTTACGTGGTGCAGTTGCAGCAGGTACAGAACTTGGTAAGAAAGCAGAATCTGCAATGAAAGCAGGCGACTTAGTTTCTGATGATTTAATAATGGGTATTATGGGTGAGCGTTTAAAAGAAGATGATTGTAAGAGTGGTTATCTTTTAGATGGTTTTCCTCGTACTATTCCCCAGGCTGAAGCATTAACAGTATTGTTGGAAGATATCGGTGAGAAGTTAGACTTTGTTGTTAATATCGATGTGCCAAGAGATGTAATCTTAGATCGATTAACGACACGCCGTACATGTACTGATTGTGGTGCGATTTATAATGTTAAATCTAATCCACCAAAAGAAGAAGGTAAATGTAACGATTGTGGCGGTCCTGTTGTCCAACGTGATGATGAGACAGAAGAAGCAATAAGCAATCGTCTTGATGTATACAATGAAAAAACAGCGCCATTAGCTGGTTTTTATGAAAAGAAAGATATGTTGTTGACAGTTGCTGCTACATCTAGCGATGCTGTAATTGATGCAATTAAAGCTCGTTTAGGTTAGTTCTTAATTGAGTTTAAAGAAGCCAGTGTGCCTTAGGCTCACTGGCTTTTTTTTGTCTGGGAGAAACTGCTTTTTCTAATAGATACGTATTTTGTTAGTAGTTGCATAGTTGCTGTGTCGATGTATTTAGTTTCCTTTAGGCCAAATTTATGCTGCAGGTCTTTTATTGCATCTTCAGTCTCATCAGTATATGCATCATCATTCGATATGTTTTTATAGCCTAAGCTTGTTAAATTGTTTTTCGCAATCCTAATTAAATTTCCATCACTAACGAATTCCGACTTTGACTCGGACAGGTTCGCAATTCTATTTATGTATTGATCGGCTTTGTAGAATATAGACCAGCGTTTTTCAGTAGATAATAAATTTGGTATCAATGTGACTACAAGTATTAGTGTTGCAGTTAATAGAACTGGAATTTTTTCATATGTTGGTGAATCTATTTTTAAGTTAAGCTTTTTTCTTTTAAAGCGAGTTAAGTTTTTGCTTATAAAATAACCTGCACCAATAAAAAGTATGATGTGAATGCCAAGTGTGATTAGCATATCTGTAATAGTGTTATTTTTAAGGTTGAAGTAAAACCCTGAACCCATGCCTGTCAATAAAAGCGGTAACCATGTATAAAGACTAAAATGAGGTGTTAGAGATGCTTTTATAAGTAATACTTTTTGAATGATTGTGTGGGCCATCTCTTTACTTAATAAACCATTAGAATGTTTATTAAGTAAAGATTCAAGCTCTACCGAAGTGCGGTTTTTATCGGTGCTTATTAATAAATTGATAATTGGCATTTTTTGTAACTTTTTACACTTACTAGAGCTGCTGATCTTAGGGCTTATACCAATAATGTTTTCAATGGCTGGTAGTAACGTATCATCTAATATTTTAGGTTTTGCAATGCAAATAGAGTGGTCACCGAAGGCTAGTATTTTATAATTTTTATTAAATATCGTCATACTTAAAGAGGTGTATTTTGTTTTGCTTTGATAAGTGACGCTGCAATGGTCTTTATCAATGTCTTTCAGTTCACTGACAACAGGGGATAAGTAATCTTTAATTAAATCACTATGTGATTGATGTGCAAGAAATGTTTCAACGGCTTGTTTGATGGATGCGTTATTTATATTGGTAGTATCGCTATGCTTTCTGGATGCATCTACATGAACTGTGTATAAACGTTTTACTTCGCCGCTTCCTGAACAGTTACTGCAATCAACAGTACCTTTTCCTTTGCAGTCAGGACAAGTATTGATGGTGGAAAAACTCCCTGTGGTGCCGAGATGGTTCTCTTTTTTAGTAATGGCTTTGTGCGTACCAATACCACGGCATCTGGGACAAGTAACTTGTCCACGTTCACAATGATTATTGCAAGTTTCAATAAAGGCATGTGGTTTACCACCGTTTAATTTAACGGTGCTGTGCTTGTAAAAGTGTTCAGGGTCTTCTTCGATATTTCGGATGAGTTCAATTTTACCCAGGGCGTTTTGAATAATGTATTGACCTTGTTTTTTAGCGGCAGCTTGAGCTTCTAATGCGCTATTGTGTAGCGTTGCCTGTTTTGTTTCCTTGCCACTCATTAGGCTGGACTTAAGCGTGACTTTAACGCTCCAGTTAAATTCTGTTTTAACGGTGATATCGTTGCTAGATGAACTATCGATTGAAATGTCGGAAAGCGAGATGCCATTGCCATCAATGTCTTTGGCCATACTGCCATAACATTAGTATAAGCGTTGTCCTTTAGTCCATCTTCTTCAGAAGC
>JAUVDT010000016.1 GCA_030595185.1 Gammaproteobacteria bacterium | reverse complement strand
CACGCACGTGTATGCAGCGTTATGCGCCAGTTAAAAGAAAAAGAACTGACACACGACATGGCTAATGGCCAGAGTAATATTGAACTATTAACCGAATCACACGAAACGGCTTTAATTAAAAAACTGAATCAATACGCAGGCACTTTGGAATCTGCAGCGATTAAAGCAGAACCGCATTTAATGGTTCATTACCTGCGCGAGCTGGCCAGTGAATTACACACTTATTACAATGCACATTATTTTATTGTGGATGACGTTAATTTACGTGATGCGCGATTGAATTTAATTATTGCTTGCCGCCACGTTATCGCAAATGGTTTATTACTACTAGGTGTTAGCGCACCCGAGGCCATGTAATGCCAGGTGATATGAAAAACAGAATGGAACAACCTCATAAAAAAAATACATCTGGTTTTTTATGGTTATTTTCAGGCTTAGCGATTGGTTTGTTTGTGGCTTTTTTAACTTATTTGCAAACTCAGCCTAAAGCAAAGGTGAGTTTTTCTGATGCTGTTAATCAAGAAATTAAAAAAACAAAACAACATAAAGAAGTAAAAAAACAAGAAGAAGCATCTGGCAAAACCGTACCTAAGTTTGATTTCTATACCATACTAAAAGACTACGAAGTATTTATACCTGAATCGGAAGTTTCTAACGAAAAACCAGACTCAACAAATACACAGAAAGATGCACCTGTTTCAAAAAAATCAAAAACCTATTTCTTACAAGTAGGCTCTTTTCAGGCTCATGGTGATGCTGATAAACGACGCGCTACTTTAGCACTACTGGGAATTACATCTAACATTCAATCGGCACAAATCAATAGCGATACATGGCATCGCGTTAAGGTCGGGCCTTTAGTAGGTAAAAAAGCACTTAACAAAGTACGTGACCAATTAATTGATAACAATATCCCTACTTTGATTATGGTAATGAAATAAGAACTTAAACAGCAAGAAACTTTTAGTTTCTTGCTGTCATTTTTCTATCAGTGAATACCGATAGAATGAAAGTTATTACTGTGCTTTAGCCGATGTAAACAAACTCACTAAATCCATCTGAATTTGACTCGACAAATCTTTAAACTCACCTTTTAATGTACTATTTGCAGATTCGATACTGCCATTGTTATGGTCGAGGAGAATATTACCTGCACATAAATGAAAGCTCGCATGAATTTGACGCAAAGCCTCATACTCAGGTAGCTTCGAATAAAGCGCCTTACCTGGCCCGTAAAGCCATTTGCCTAATACACATAAGTCATCCTGCGCAACCGTCTTCACTTCATAGGTTTCAGTACTCTTATCATTAAGTGTGTCTTCTAATTTTGTTTTCCACTGCATGTGAGCATCCAACACTGTTGTCAAATTTAAACCTGACAAACTGACTTCCTCATCACTTAACTCAAAATCAGCACTATCATCGCCTTTTAATTTCTTTAACAACCAGCTCTTTAACGACATAACAATCCTAAATTTATTTAATTTTTTTAAAATATTCAGACCGTATAAACAGGCTACTGAATTTCATTTATTGAACGTAATAGACGGGGGATTTTGACTACATAAATAGCGTAAAATTCAAATCAACGTCCTATCCATGTTTATACATTATAACATGTATTTTATATATATTAATTGATCTTTGTCACAAACTATAACTTATGGCATTTAAAATTTACTTTATAAGCTCAATATCAGGTAAGTTTAAGTTCACACTTTCTACCGTTAAATGACTATTTAAAACATCTACGACTACATCCAATGGCCTCGGCCATATTTCGAACAAATCTCTTTCGCTTTCTTCATTAATTGAAAATGCCAGTTTTTCATACGGTGGGGCAAACTGCGCATCGATACCATCTTTATTTCCCCGAGCGTCAATCCGATACCAGCCATACTGTTTTAAAAAAACAGCATTTAAACCATGCAAACAATAAAGAGCGCCATCATCATTCACACTTAAACGTTGATAACACAAACCCGCCAGTATTTTATTAGCTCGTAGCAATGCCGCTAACAAATGACTTTTTGCATAAAAATAGCCTGTACCATGCTTTAAAACACCCTATGCTTTGCAGGTAACCGGGGGAGTTTGTAACTCTAGCTGTGTTTAATATTATCGCGAACCCATTCATAACAGTTGTTCACAATACTTAGTTCATCGGTTTTATTTTTTGCTAGCTCTGATGCGAGCTGAAGAATTTTTCATTATAACAGTCAATGTATTCTGATTTTTTCTAAATACTTATCCATTATTTTTTTAGTCTACTCTTTTCTTATTAAAAAAATATCAGACATTAAAAAATATGTATTAACTTAATTACCCTGACTTAATGCAAGTTGAATCCAGAATGCACTTCCTTTTCCTGGTTCGCTATCAACACCAACACTTCCGCCCATATTTTCAATAAGATGCTTTGTAATTACAAGCCCTATACCTGTCCCTTCTACATTATTAACTGCGTTGAGTCGTTCAAAAGGAACAAATAGTTTACTGATATCTTCTCCGCTTAATCCCTCACCTGTATCTGAAATACTGATACGAAGAACCTGACAATCAAGCACTTCACTGTCAATAACAATGCAACCTTTAATTCTGTTATATTTTACTGCATTAGTAAGGAGGTTTACGAAAACCTGTTTCAGTCGAGTAATATCTGCGCATGCAACGTGACCTTTAGCACTGACATTATCCATTATTTCTAACTGCCGCGTTTTAGCCTGATGCTTTATCAGTACAAGACTTTGTTGCAAGATGTCAGCGACATCTACATCTTGCATAAAAACCTCACTCGTGCCTGATTCTATTTTAGCCAAATATAAAATATCATTTATAAGGCTTAATAGATGTTTACCCGCCTCAAGAATTTCTTGCACATTCCCTTGTTGAGTTTCATTTAAACTATCAATATCCATCTCAAGAATTTGACCAAAACCAAGGATTGCATTCATTGGCGTGCGCAGTTCATGACTCATACGAGACAGAAATTCAGACTTGGCTTTATTTGCTCGCTCAGCTTCTAAGCGCGACTTGTCCAGATCAATTGTACGAGCTACTACCATCGTCTCAAGATTTTTATTCATATCTTCAAGTTTCGATCGTGATAATTCCACTTGTTGAATCATTGAATTAAACGAGCGAGCAAGCACTCCTATTTCATCCTCTTGTGTAACAGGCATGCTCACCATTGCATCCTGATTATCACTAAACTCATTCACAGCTCGTATCATCTGCTGAATAGGGCGGGTAATATGAAATGAAAATAAAACCGCTAAACCAGCCCCCAGTAACGTCAAAAATAATACCCATAAAACAATCTCATTCAAAACCCTTGATTCATCAGACACAATATTTGCATAATTTCGCGTCATGATTACACCAATAAAGCGTTCTGGATGAGAAGAGTCAAAAGAAATTTTAGTAAAATTCACCACATTAATACTGTCAGTCTGCTCAGGCATTAACATGATCTGCTTTGTTAGACTATCAGGTAAAAACTGATCTGCAAGTTGCGGGATATCTTCTTGAATACGGAAGCGTTTCCGCAGATCAAAACCATACGTTTTTTCTTTATCAGGGTGTAATAAATAACTCCCCCGATCATTTGTAATATAAATAACACCTTCACTGGTCTTCTGTATATGGCGCTGAATAGCACGTAATTCCTTACCCATATCAACGGTAACAATAACGAGCCCCTTAATCACATTATTGTTCTCATCATAAACTGGAGTCGCAATACGAAGTACTTCCTGATAGGGCTTCACAACTTCACCAAATTCACGATTAAGATTAATCTCTGACAAATGAATCTGACCACTGGATAGTTTCAGTGTACCTCGTACATAGGGACGGTGCGCCTTATCCTGCAGCTGTTCAGGTTTTACACGTATAATACCGTAGGTTTCACGCCGAACAGAAACCAACTCATGACCGTGCTGGTCAATAAAACGAGCCATCAGGTAATCGCTTTTTTTCTCAAGCAATGACTCGAAAATCCCCTCCAACTGCTCAATCCACTGTGAATAACGTATTGTATCCTTTGCATCAACCCTATCACCTGTACGCGTACGTATTATGCCCTGAATAGGAGGTGTATTGGCTAGAAACAAGACATCCTCATCACGATTAGTCATAACTTTTTGCAAACTACTACCCGATTCCTGGCTCTCTATCGCAATTTCTTTTAATGCGTGATCAACCAGAGTGTTGATGGATTTAAGGTGATAAATACCTCCTACTACAGCGGCACTGGCTAGTACCAGAAATACACTCATTAGACTGATTTTATGGGCTATCGATAATTTCATTTATACTGTCGCTTTTTTTATTATTTATTTTTCTGCGTACGGTCCGACTCTCAACTTTTTCATTAACTCCTTAACTGAGTTGTAATCTCGAGGATGAACCCATCCCATATATTTTCCTGCCTTTGCTGCCATCGTTACCGGATGAAGTTCGAGTAATACCTTTTTCACTTTTTGTGACACAGTAATAGGTAATGATTTGGAGCTCGCAAAAACCCATTCAGGATAAAGCTCAGTACTCAGAAAAAAAGGGAAGTCATTTACATCCTTATTGTTAATAATACGAAAAAATCGCATATCAATTTCACCGTCTTCTTCCATTCGTTCCAATCTGTCTGTACGAACCACACCAACATCAACCTTACGATCACGCACTGCACGCACAACATCAGGTTGAATTCCACTTTTAGTAAAGCTAAGCGATTTTAAGTCTTTGTATGGATCAAAACCCTGTTTAAGCATTTCCAGCCAGGCAACACGCCAGCCACCAAATGCAGGTTCTGAAACAGCCATCAAGCTCTTACCTTTCAAATCTTTAATCGTTAAAATATCAGTATTATTAACATGCGTAAAAATTACACCGCCAAAACGATCCTGTGCAGTATTGGCTCGTTTATTATTTAATGTAGCCAAAGCCTTCACACTATATAGATGTTCAATTTCTACATAAGATGATGGATTTGTTAAAACAAAATCAAATTCACCTTGACCAAATCGCTGTGTAATCGCATTAAGACTAACGATAGGTACAAGAGTAAAGTTATGCTCTGATAACTGCTTTTCAAGGGCGTTTATAGTTGGCTGCCACTGCTTAAAAGAATCCTCAACTCCATGATGCGCTCTAACTGCAACTTTATATTCGGCAGCAGACAATTTATAACTGATAAAAAAACAAGGAATTATTAACACACACAACTTAAGTAAAAATCTCATTACGTTTCAACCTTACTATTTTCTTCATCAGAAAGTTTGCTTGCGAAACAAATACAAACATCCATAATGTTCAATAATATTTTTTAGTCCACTCCTTTCTTAATTTAAAAAGTATCGGGCACTAAAAAAGGTATTTACTTAATTTTTTTAAAAATAATTAGCTTTTTTCTTGTTCTAAAAGCTGATGCTTTACTACTTCCAATAAGGTAACAACATCAATTGGCTTGGTGATATATCCATCAAAACCAGCTTTCTGTCCTTTCTCAATATCCTTTGGCATAGCATTTGCACTTATTGCAATTACTGGTATATCGCTAGTTATTTTATTTTTTTGTAGCTGCTCAAGTACTTCAAAACCATCCATGCCGGGCAAATTTATATCCAACAGTATCAAGTCTGGTTTATGTTCTATCGCTAACTCAAGACCTAATAATGGTTCATGCGCACTCCACATGCGTAAATTAGGAAGTCGCCCAAGCAATTGGGACACCAGACGAAGGTTTGCAGGGTTGTCTTCTATATAAAGCACTGAATGTCCATGTTCTAGCTTAGCAGTCATCGACTCATTATCTACTTCATCTTTAAGAATTTCATGCGGACCACTGTCTTCGTCAGCTGGTAAATCTATCCAAAAGGTACTGCCTTCACCAGGCTCGCTTACCATGCCAATTTGCCCCCCCATCAATTCAATAATATTTTTTGTAATTACTAGGCCTATTCCTGTGCCTTCTATTTCAGAATGCTCTGCTCCCAATCGATTAAATGCCACAAATAAATCTTTCTGTTGTTCACTACTGAGTCCCTTGCCATTATCAGAAACACTAATACGAACAAAGCCATTTTCTGCCAGAAGACAATTTACAATAATTTCGCCTTTTTCTTTATTATATTTAACGGCATTACTAAGAAGGTTTAAAATTGACTGTTTCAAACGCGTGTAATCAGCACGCACAGCATAACTTTTTTCGGCAACTTTTCCATAAGGAATGACTTCATTATTATTTTTCAGGCTGATTTTAATACCCCGTTTTTCGGCCAGTGTTGTTACGAGCAAAATAGCATCTGTAACCACACTACATACATTTACTTTATCTATTGATAAAGAGATACGGCCAACTTCAATTCGTGCCAAATCCAGCACTTCATTTATGAGTTCCATTAAGTGATCTGCAGCACTCATGATCTCTTTCATATTCCCTTTTTGTTGCTGACTTAGTAATGGATTTTTATCCAATAACATGAGCTGACCAAAGCCCATAATAGCATTCATTGGTGTGCGTAATTCATGACTCATACTTGAAAGAAATTGAGACTTAGCGCGGTTTGCATTTTCTGCATCTTCTTTGGCTTTAATTAATTCATTCTTATTTTTCTCTTCCGCTTGTAGTAACCGTTGTGAATTAATCATGACTCCATAAGTTGTATCGAATGGTTGTAAAAAATCTTGCACTTCTTTAGTGTAACCATTTTTACGGTTGGCAATGCCATACATACCCACCATCTCATTACCATAATAAACAGGAGCCCCTAAAAACGACCGCATTTCTGGATGGCCGTCTGGTAAGCCACCGGCTCTCGTGTCCGTTATCGGATTATTAGAAATAACAGCCTCTCCCGATGTCAGTACACAGCCAAATAGCGTGTTTAAATTATGAAATTCAAAGCCATTTTCTACCGATTCATCGTAAAGTAATTTTGTCTTCTCGTCCCATGCAATATTGGTAAGCGCATGAGTTTTAAGATAAGGTTTTCCTTCATCATCAAACAGTACTTCACCTGCAAATCCATATTCACTACCTGTTAGTTCCAACAACGTATCTAACATGCTGGTCATTGCAGCTCGTGTATTACCCGTCACTACAACTTCTGTCGTTGATTTATGCAACATATCCAGCAACTGTTTCTGCTTATGCAGAGCCTGTCCCATTACGACGCTATCGGTGACGTCTTGTACGGTGCCCCTCATTCGTAGAAGTTTACCCGTAGAATCTGATTCTGCCTCAGCCAGCTCGTGTACATGGCGTACAACACCATCTGGTCTCACGATACGATGCACGACATCATGATGACCTGAAACCCGTGCCTTTGCCTCACTGTCTGTCACCATTTCACGATCATCAGGGTGTACAGACGCATGGAAAGCCTCAACACTTGGTTCAAAGCTAGCGGGCTCATAACCAAATATTCGGTAAATTTCATCTGACCAAACAAGTTCACCCGTGCTCACGTCTGCCTGCCAGTTACCTATTTTGGCTAACGACTGGGCTTCAAGCAATTGTTGTTCACGCTCACCCAATGCTAACTGTGTTCGTTTACGGGTATCAATATCCTGTACCACACCTAGCATGTTCAAAGCTTTACCTTCTTTACTCCGAACCACGCCCCCTGTTTCCAGTACCCAATGTTCAGTACCGTCCTGCCAGATAACCCGGTGTTCGATATAGTAGCGCGCGCCATTTTCAACACAGTCAGTCACCGCATCAATCACCAATTGTCTATCATCAGGGTGTACAGCTGCTAGAAAGTTATCGTAAGTGGTATCGGTGATTTCTTTTTGATAACCAAATAATAGCCAGATCTGATCAGACCAGAATAAACTACCGGTTACTATATTCCAGTCCCAGGTACCAATATTGGTAAACTTCTGACTACGATTCAAGCGCTCCTGACTTTGCCTTAATGCGGTCACATCGGTACGTGCTGATACATACTTATAGGGTTTGCCACTGTCATTAAGAAAGGGAACGATGGTGGATTTGACCCAGTACTCTTCACCATTCTTTTTAAGGTTACAAATGGCGCCATGCCATACATTGCCGTTAGAAATAGTCTCCCACATTTCTTCATAAAACAGACCGGGGTGCCAGCCAGATTTTAATATGCGGTGATTTTGACCAATTAATTCTTCGCGACTATAACCACTGACCTCGCAAAATTTGTCATTTACTGAGGTAATAACTCCACCAATATCGGCACAACTGATAATGTTATGCTGGTTCATAGCAACCAGCTGATATTTATTTTCTCTTAATGAGTTTTTTAAATCGTTGCTAAGCTTAACGTTCTGGCGAGAGCGTTTTACGGTTGCCGTAACCAGTGTGACTAACCTTCTAGCCTGTACAGGCTTGGTTAGGAAGTCTTCGGCGCCAAGAGCCATTACATCGAGCTGATTATTTACATTTTGTTCTCCTGATAAAAACAATATCGGCACCCGAGCCCAACGATCATTTTGCCTGATCATTTGCACCAGCTCAGGCCCGGAACACCCATCCATGTATACATCTGTGATGACGACATCCGGTGAAAAATCCTCCATCACTTTCAAGCCTTCAAGCGGATTTGATATCGCCTTAACAATCATGCCGGCTTCTTGCAACATAATGCTATAAAGCTCCAACAATGGAAGGTCATCATCTACCACCATTACTCGGTATACTGTCTCATCTACATTCGTTTTTAATGCATTAATCGTTTGACTGAGTCTATTAATATTTATAGGTTGGCTGAAAAAACGATCTGCCCCAGCACGGGCAGCAGCAAGGCGTTGCTCTACATCATCCTCATCTGCAATATAGATCAATGGGTGGCAGATATTTAAACTGGACTTTATGTTTGCGATAAGCTCTGGACCTGTCATATCACCATCGCTAAAGTGCTTATCCATAATAAGCACAATAGGCCGCTCATTAGCAACGAGGCTTTTAACATTCTTTATCTCAGAAATCTGTTGAATATTATATCCATACCGTTCCAATGAAACCCTCAACTCTTCGGCTAATTGTTCATCTTTTAACATCAAACAGATCGGATTTTTATCTTCTTTTTCACTCGCTGAAATACCGTGAAACTTCGTCGCTTTAGTAAGAAGCCATTCTTTTGCTGCTAGATTCAATAATTCAAACCATTGTTCAAAATTACGCTGCTGGGACTTAAAAACATTATTAGAAACAGGAGTAGTTTTATCACTATCATTGAGCAAAATTTTTATTATTTGCTCAAATTCACGTGCGACTTTACTAACGCCATCGGCGCCATAAGTACCTGCGGAATCTGCCAGGCTAAGGGTGAGTTTATGGAGTTTTTTAAAATCGCTATCACTGTTCGTGAGAGCAAGGATATGATGTTGTATTTTAGCAATTTTTACTGGCAGCTGCTGCTTAAACTCTCGCTGTAACGTAAGTAAACTTTTAGTCTTACCTGTATTTCCACTATCCGCCATATAGATCCCTTTTATTTTTATTATGCTCTTAGTATGGCTATAATCTATTGCAGAATAGACCTACCCACCTAAGTATAGCCAGCTTTCACTATTTTTGCATGAATACAGAAGAAGAGGCGAGATACGCACCAGAGGCTTATATTAGAAGTGAGATTTACTGGAAGTGATGCTAACGATTTACATGCAAACTGACTGATGACGCTTCTTGAAACAGAGACTAAAAGATATAAAAATAAAACGTGTTAAGGTATTGCCACTCGCTGTGACAATACCCTGACAACTAGCTTATGATAACTGATCATCCGCTACATGATAGGTAGGGTCTTCCATCATGTTAACTTCCACCAAATCACCTGCATTATGCAATAACTCTTTACACTCAGGACTTAGATGACGCAAGTGTAATTTTTTACCGGCTTTAATGTATTTTTCGGCCAGATTATCGATCGCTTCAATGGCAGAATGGTCGGCCACGCGTGAATTTTGGAATTCGATAATGACATCATCTGGATCGTCAGCTGGCGTGAATAAATCTAAAAAGTTTTTCACAGAACCAAAGAACAATGGGCCGTTCAATTCATAAACTCTTGAGCCTTCTTTTGTATCATAACTTTTCACATTAATATGGCTCGCATGTTCCCATGCAAAGAATAATGCCGACACAATGACACCAACAATAACCGCAACAGCCAGGTCAGTGAAAACGGTCACACCCGATACCAAAATCAAAACAAAAGCATCGGTCTTTGGAATCTTTTTCATGATTCGCAAGCTAGACCATTCGAATGTACCAATAACAACAATGAACATTACGCCCACTAATGCCGCCATTGGAATTTGCTCGATCAAATTTGAAGCAAACATAATAAACATTAATAAGAACAATGCAGCAGAAATGCCCGACAAACGCTGATGACCACCCGAGTTTACGTTGATCATGCTTTGGCCGATCATTGCGCAACCACCCATACCGCCAAAGAAACCCGTTGCCGTGTTTGCAATACCCTGACCAACACATTCACGGTTACCACGACCACGCGTACCGGTAATATCATCGATTAGGGTCAGTGTTAACAATGACTCAATCAAACCCACTGCCGCTAAAATAATGGCATAGGGTAATATAATGTAGAAGGTTTCTAAATTAAACGGTACGACAGGAAGATGAAACTCCGGGAAGCCACCTTTAATAGAAGCGAGATCACCGACTGTATTGGTATCTACATTAAAGAAGATAACAATTAATGAAACCACAAGAATAGCTGCCAACGATGATGGGATAACCGTCGTCAATTTTGGTAAGTAGTGAATAATTGCCATTGTTAATACAATTAAACTGCCAAAGATCATCAGGTTCGCACCTGACATCCATTCCCCATCACTACCTGGAATTTGAAAATTCTGAATCTGTGCAAGAAAGATAACGATTGCCAGGCCGTTTACAAAACCTAACATGACGGGATGCGGCACAATTCGAATGTATTTACCCAAGCGCAATATTCCGGCGAGTATTTGAATAAGGCCGGTTAACACCACCGCGGCAAAGAGATATTCAACCCCATGCTGAGCGACCAACGCCACCATTACCACGGCCATTGCGCCGGTAGCACCCGAGATCATACCCGGACGACCACCAAAGATGGATGCCAATAAACCAACCATAAAGGCCGCATATAAACCTACTAACGGATCAACACCTGCCACAAAGGCAAATGCCACGGCTTCAGGCACCAATGCCAGTGCAACGGTTAAACCGGATAAAATTTCATTTTGAAAACAAACCCGATTCTTACAACCTAGCTGAAACATGCAGTACCTCAATATTGATGTCATGGGGAAAGGCCGCGAATCATACCAAAAAACGTACTGGCTCGCTATGTCAGCCGTTTATGGTCTTTTTGATACCAGTAATCAGTATAAGCAGAATTTTGAAACTTTTTTTCAAATTGATGGATCTTTTCTAAAGCTTTATCCGTTCAGGTAAGTGAGAGTTAATTAAAATACAAAGGATGTTTACATGAAGATTAAATACACAGGCTTATATGCAGCCATGATTACAGCAATGATCGGTGTTACCGGTTGTTCATCAAGCAGTACCGATACATCAAGTGCAGCTAACGTTACTGGCCGAATTACAGGTTTTGGTAGTGTCTATGTTAATGGTGTTGAATATGAAACAAATGGCACAACCGTCACTATAGATGGCGTACCTTCTTCTGATTCGGACTTACGCGTTGGTATGTTAGTTACCGTAACCGGTTCTGATGATGGTGCTAATGGCGATGCAGCTACAATTGAATTTGATGATGACTTAGAAGGTGTTGTTACTCAAACTGTTGCTGGCGGTGGTTTAGTGGTTATGGGTCAAAGCATTACAGTTGATAACAGCACAAATCTTGAAGGTTTTACCGACATTATCGACCTTGTTGTTGGTGATGAAGTGGAAATTAGTGGTTACCCTGATGCCAACGGTGGCATTCATGCGACTTACATCGAGCTAGAAGGCACATATGCAGATGGTGATGAAATTGAAGTTAAAGGCATTGTTAGTGCTCTAGATACAACAGCGATGACTTTCACAATGGGATTATTAACTGTTAATTATTCAACAGTCCCATCTGTTGATGTTGATGCTGGTTTAGCTGATGGTGTTTATGTTGAAGTAAAAGCAGAATCAGCTCCTAACGCAGGCACTTTAGTAGCTACTAAAGTTGAGCTTGAAGACGGCGGTGAATACGGCGTTGATGGTGATGATGGCGAAGAGCTTGAAGTTGAAGGTTTAATTACCGCAATTGATGAAACCACGATTACTGTAAATGGCCAAACGTTTGATATTCCTGCTGGCATTGATGCATCAGGTTTCTCTGTAGGCGACATGGTTGATCTGGACATTGATGTCGTTGCTGGTGAATTAGTTATCACCGACATTGAAGAAGAAGGCTTTGACGATGACGTACCAGGCAAGATTGAAGTAGAAGCAATCGTTTCTGCAACGGACACCGTAAATAACACCATTACACTTGGTGGCGTTACTATTTCTGTCGACCCTGCTCAAACAATTATGCTGGATCACTCAGATACACCAGATGCTTTCTTCAACCTGGGTAGTATCAATACCAGCACTGCAAATGATTTAGTGGCTGATCGTATTGAAGTAGAAGCAATTCCAAATGCTGATGGCACAGGCTATATTGCATTAAGCATTGAGCGCACGAATGAAACATCAACCGTTGTTGAGCTAGAAGGGCCGGTTACAATTGATAGCCTTGGTGGTTTCAGCATTGCTGGTGTAAACCTGGATATCACATCAGCTGTTCTTCCATCAGTTACAATTGTAGATGGCGATGAGCTTCATGCAAACGGTGAGTTAGATGGCAGCGGTAACTTAGTAGTAACTGTTATCGAAGTAGAAGACTAATAAAAGTCAAAAAGAAGTTCTCTTATCGATAGCAGTTAATAACCTTACTGCTACGATGTTGAGTTTAAAGCCCGAGCAGCATGTCTCGGGCTTTTTTTATGCGTGTTAAAAATGACTGGATTAAATTTAACAGATGGCTATAAATAGTACTAAGCGGTCGTAAGCATTTAAAGTCAAAACCTACCGCAGAGGCGCAGAGAGCGCGGAGAAAACACTTTATATATCTATAATTTATTTAGGGAAAGCAATGTGAATGGGCTGTTTCAGAATAAAGACTACCGTTCTATTTTTCTTTGTTTTTCCTCTGCGCCTCTGCGGTGAAATCTTTTGGTTTTGATTTTCATGACCGCTTCAGGATGACTAGAGACATTCGAATTTTCAGAACAACCCGAAATCAATCATCAAAAACAAACTTTAAACCAATACCATTTTCATCGTGACGCATAACTTTAGCGTTGTTAATAGGAGCAGCACTACCATCACCCATTGGAGTCATCACCTGCACTTGCACGATGCTATCCAGTGCAGGACGCTCTGCTAATGTAATCGTTAGATACAAGCCACAATCACTGACATTACCCGATACCCCTTCCTGCTCCACTCCGCTCTCATCTACCAAACGAATAGGTACCTCAATCGGATGCCGGATATTTCTACGTTGATTATCCACTTTATTTTCGCCGCCCATAAATACACTTTGTTATCGTTTCTATTATTATCCAATAAATATAGACTAAAAAATATCGACTTGCATTAAAAGCCAGCACAGCCGCAACCAGATACAACAAGAGTACCTGCAATTAGTACAGAGCAGACTTTAAAAGATATTGTTTTTTACCGCAAATGAACGCGAATAAACGCAAATAAAACCAAGCGAATTATACTGTAACGTTATCCATAAGTAGCCAACATACAGCACTACGCCTTATATGGATGAGTATTTTTATGTTTTAAATTTGCGTTTATTCGCGTTCATTTGCGGTAAATATTTTTTGATTTTGACCTTTCCCAACCGACCGTTTAAGGATGACTTGAGACACTCAAAACTATCATGCGCCGAGTTTTACTTCTTCCCAAAGCTTATTCAGGCGCTTTTCGGACACAGGTATTATTGTTTTTAACTGCTGGGCAAACAAAGAAATACGGTACTCCTCTATCATCCAGCGGAACTCATTTAATACAACTGATTGACGCTTTTGCTGCTGAAGAGTTTTAAGTCGATTTTTATAATTATCCCAATAGGGTTGAACCTGTACTCGTAATGCACGATCTTTACTGCTGTCACTTTCCAGTTTATCCAGTCGCAGGATCATTCCTTTTAAGTAACGAGGGTAATGAGCAAGCTGCTCTGAATCTGTCTCTATTAAGAAATGTTTAAATAATAAATGTTGTGCTTGATCCTGTATGTCAGCACCGGCTTCAAGCCAGCTTACCGGCATTTTTTTCAGCCTTTTTTGAATTGTTTGGTATAACGCCAAAATTTCTGCGCATTGTTTGTATCTGGCCAATAAACAATCGCTCACCATTTCCTTACCGGCTTGTAATATTTTATTAAATTCATTTGCTGTTGATGGCACAGGCTCTAAAACAAAGGCATCTCGAATACTGCTATCCAGTAAATCGTGCTCTAACTCCTGGCAGCTACCAATATTTCGATACAACAAACACATTGCCTGCAGACCTTTTTGAGTTTGCTGCATATTACGTAATATTTCTGAGAGGTTAATTCTAATTAACTGCCGCAGCCCGCTTTGCATAGAGTCTTCAGCATGCTGCTGATTATCAAACAAACGCAACGCTACTTTTTTACCCTCTTTTTTCAAAGCAGGATACAACGTTATCTCAACACCTGCTTGTTCTATAGCTTTCTCAGATTTAATATCACCAAAATCCCAGCTGGTAATATTCTCTACTTCATCGGACGATAAATTTTCAGGCAACTTCTGTTCTATTTCAACAGAATCAAAACCATTTTGTAATGCTACTAAATCATTAGACTGCTTTATTACTTTTCCATTGCTAGCTAATAATTTAAATGACATAAACAAATAACTATCTAATGCATCCAATTGCCACGCATCAAAAGGAATTGTAACGCCGGTAATGCGTTTTAATTGCTCTGCAATGCTTACCGTTAACGGAGTATCTCCAGCTACCATGCTTTGCAAACACGCATCTGCAAAATCCGGCACAGGCACAAAATTCTTTCTTAGACTTTTTGGTAACGAACGAATGAGAGCAATGACTTTTTCGCGCAGCATGCCCGCCACCAACCATTCACAACGAGCGGCATTAACTGTATTTAAAGCCATCATGGGCACATGCAAACAAACACCATCATGTTTTAGTTTAGGGTCAAATATATATTCAAGCTTTAACTTCATTCCCTTAACCAGCATCACATCGGGGAAGTGATCACTATTCACGCTGCTCGCATCGTGCTGCATTAATGCTTCACGATCCATATTTAACAGCTCAGGCCTGTTCTTTACTTCTTTTTTCCACCAGCTTTCAAATGCCGGGCCATTATAAATACCGGTTTTAATTCGCTGATCATAAAAATCAAACAACACTTGTTCATCAACCAATACATCCTGCCTGCGAGACTTTGCTTCCAGTTTATGGATATCTGACATTAGTTTTTGGTTATGAGAAATAAAATCAACTCTTGGTTCATATTCACCATGAACCAACGCCCAAATAAATATTTTTCTTGAAGCCTCGGGATCAACAGGACCAAAGTTAACTTTCTTCTTTGAGTAAATAGTCAAACCATACAACAAAGCTGACTGTAAAGCTGATACCTGAGAGGATTTTTTCTGCCAACTTGGTTCAGTATATTGATACTTTAATAGATGTTTTGCTTTTTCTTCCAGCCACTCTATTTGAATCACAGCATTTGTTCGCGCATATACTTTTTGCGTTTCTACAATTTCAGCCGCCATAAGAAGTTTTGGCTTTTTCTTAAACAAGCCTGAACCGGGAAAAATAAAGAACTTTCTTCCACGAGGCCCCAGGTAATCTTCATCTTCAGTTTTAAATCCAACATGGCCTAACAAACCCGTTAGTATCGCCCGATGAATACCATCATAATTAACTTTATCTTCATCTTTAATTTGATTAACTCGATAAGATAATTGTTTAATCTGATACAGCAATTGCTCATGCACATCCTGCCACTCGCGCATACGCATGTAGCCAAAAAAGTTTTTACTGCACCATTGCCTCACTTTATTCTGCGAAAGCTCCTTTCTTTTTTCCTGATATGTTTTCCACAAATTTAAATAGAAAAGAAAATCGGATTTTTTATCCTGAAACACCTGGTGTTTTTCATCTGCCGCTTGCTGTTTTTCTACAGGTCTTTCACGCGGGTCCTGAATCGCTAATGCCGAGACAATAATTAATAACTCTTGTAAACAAGATTCATTTTTGGCTTCAACCAGCATTCGTGATAACTGAGGGTCAAGCGGAAAAGCCGCCATCTCACGGCCTGTTTTTGTAATACCGTTCTCATCATAAGCATGCAACTCACGCAGCAAACGTGCACCATCATTTATTAAACGCTGATCAGGCGCATCGACAAATGGAAAGTTTTCCATATCGCCCATGCCTGAATACGCCATCTTTAAAATAACAGATGCTAAATTAGTACGATGAATTTCTGCTTCTGTAAATTCTGTTCGCCCATCAAAATCATCAGAACTGTACAAACGAATACAAATACCATCTGCCAGTCGCCCGCAACGGCCTTTTCTCTGATCAGCTGCCGCTCTGGATACTTTTTCAATCGGCAAGCGTTGCATTTTACTACGAAAGGAATAACGAGAAATGCGAGCCAGACCACTATCAATAACAAAACGAATACCGGGCACTGTTAAAGATGTTTCAGCAACATTGGTTGCTAATATAATGCGCCTTAACCCTCCAGGATGAAAAATTCGATTTTGTTCCTTAGATGACAATCGTGCCAACAGCGGTAATATTTCAGTATGACGATACAGTTTTTTTCTCAGTAAATCCGCGGCATCGCGAATATCTCTTTCACCACTTAAAAAAACTAAAATATCACCTTCTTTTTCTCGAAATAGCTCATCCACTGCTTCCGCGATGGCTTCACTTAATGAGATATCTTCATATGGTCGATACTTTACTTCTACAGGGTAAGTTCGCCCTGATACAAATATGATTGGTGCATTATCAAAATGCTTCGAGAACTTATCCGGGTCAATCGTAGCGGAGGTAATAATAACTTTAAGGTCTGGACGTTTAGGTAATATTATTTTTAAATAACCCATCAAAAAATCAATATTAAGACTTCGCTCATGCGCCTCATCAATAATTAGCGTGTCATATTGTTTTAATAACGGTGATTTCAGTATCTCAGCCAACAAAACGCCATCTGTCATTAGCTTTATATAACTACTGTCTTTTGTTTGATCTTTAAAACGAACTTTATAACCAACAGCACTCCCTAGCTCTGTTTTCAGTTCTTCTGCTATTCGGTCGGCAACCGATCTTGCTGCTAAACGCCTAGGCTGTGTATGCCCTATTTGGCCATCTATACCACGTCCCATTTGCAAACATAATTTTGGTAATTGAGTCGTTTTACCCGACCCGGTTTCACCACAAACAATAACGACCTGATGTTTATTAATAGCCGCTTCTATATCAGCAAGTTTTGCTGTTATAGGCAGCATCTCTGGAAAGGATATTTCTGGTAAGTTGTTTTTCTTGACACTAAGAGCACTTGACGACAATTCAATATGCTTTTTTAAGCGCCGCCAATTCTCAGTTGTTTCTTTTGAATTATTAAGTTTTAATTGCTCTCTAATTTTTTTTAATCGCCGTTTAAAAGCAACTTTATCTTTATTAAAACAATGCGATATTTTTTCGCTAACAATTTTTAAATCTTGCTCAATCTCTGACACTTATATAATTCTCAATCTATTTTTACTTTATATAATTCACTATCGCCATGAACTTTGTCATGAGCCTGAATATAGATAAACTTCGCTTTTTTGCTAATCACCACATCATATAGTGATCGGGTAAAGGGCTGCTCACTTACATGCGGGTGATGCAAGATACGTGTATCAATAACTGTCTTATTCTCATCTAAAACTTTCCAGCCATCCGCGTAATGATTCCAACCTGTATCGGCATGTAACAAGGTCACATCAACTCGATAATGCTGTGAACCTTTATTAGTTAACTTTACTTCTGTTATTTTAACTTCATTTGCCTGTGACACATGACAAAACAGCATTAATCCTAATATAAATATTTTGATCATTTCATTTCCTTTGTATACCTGTGATTATGCCAAAAATTAAGGCATAATCAGCGAATAAGCCGTTAATATAGTGATTTCAAGGAGTAACTTCTGTGGATAATGATAACAATAAAAGCGAGTCTAAAGTCTCGTTTTTTCAGGTATTTGGTAGCGTATTAATGGCTATGTTTGGTGTTCAGTCAGAAAAAAACAGGCAACGCGATTTCAATAAGGGAAAGTTATGGCATTACATATTAGGTGGCTTAATTTTTGCTGCAGCCTTCATTGGTATTTTAATTGTAATTGTACAAACAGCTCTGTCTGATATTTAATTCTGTTTATATGGCCATTGTTACCGATAAGCAGCGACCCTTATCGCTGTAGAGAGTATCTTTACTAATAGCATCAATTAGGCCCAGACCTCGACCATGTAAAGCATCACTAGTAGTCTCTGCACTGGCTGAATTATCAAAGTCATTGCCATTATGAGCCATTTTTATCTTAAGAAGGGGCTCAATATTATCAGGCACATAACTCACACAAACATCAATATAAGATCCCGATAATTCCTTTATTCGCCTTTCTTTTTCTTTATAAAAGAAATCGAAGTTTTCATTGGTGTTTTTCTCTTTACCATCTAAACCTAATATTCCATGATCAAGTGCATTGCTAAACATTTCCATCAACAAGGTATAAATGGCTCCTTTGTTTTCCTTAAGAGCTAACGAGCCACCTATCATATCGATGATATTATGCACAGTATCTCTAGCTAACATTTGATCTTCAATATGAAGCTTAAACTCCCAGGGTACCGTACTATCTACAATTGACTTATCTTGTACTTGCTCTCGCCTCTTAACCTCAGCACAGGATAATTCAATCACAGAAAGATCATCCCATTGCGCAACACCATCGCTGTACTGAGAATAACAATTCATTATCGCATCAATAGCATCCCCACCCCTAAGAATGGCTTCTTTATAATCATCAGTATTAATCATTTTATCATCAGTATTTACAGCTTCAGTCAACCCATCTGTCATAACAATCAGTTTTTGATTTTCATTCACATAATATAGCTCAACGGCATCATCAAATTTATTTTGTTCTCGAACCCCAAGCGGTAAATGTTGACTCTCAATTGTAATAATTTCATTACTTTTTTCATCATATAGATAGGCATTAGGCATACCGCCATGCCACATCATCAAACGATCACCGTTTGATGACAACTCAACAAGAGATGCTGCAAAAAACATTTCGACCGGTAATAGTATATTTATTTGCCGATTTAATTCACTCGCAATATCACCAATGTATGCATTATCCTCAACCATTTTAAAAAATATTTGAGAAACAGGTAAAGAACCAACAGCCGCACTTAACCCATGCCCTGTGAAGTCCCCTAGTAGAATAGTAATGCCACCATTTGGTCTTCTGCCAACCAAAGTAGTATCGCCATTATATGTCTCCATCGGTCGGCTGAATGTTTTTATTATTTTCTCATCACAAAAGCTATTTTCACGTGACTTATCAAAAAAGTGATGTATCAATTCATGCTCTCTTTCCAGCCGAAGATTATGAATATTTAATACTTTATTTTGATTCTGAACTTTTTTATGTAATTCCCTTATCCGCAAATGTGCATCTATTTTCGAGGCCAAAACACCAAAACGCACTGGCTTAGCAATATAATCATCACCCCCAGCGGCCAATGCTTCTTCTAACGCATCTTCTTCTAATAAAGCGGAGATAAATATAATAGGGAGATAATCATTTGAATGAATTGATTTTATTTCTCTTGTGGCCTCATAGCCATCCATGTCAGGCATATTGATATCCATTAAGATATAATCGACAGCCTGTGTTTTTACGAATTCTATTGCCTCACGTCCAGAACTCGCCAGTAGCACTTCATCGCCTCGAGTCCCTATAAATTGACCGAAAAGAGTACGATTTCTTTCGATGTCATCGACAATAAGCGCTATCATTATTGAATATTAAATATCAAATCAAATTTAGCTATTTTTAAAATTTTTTCTACATTACTACTGCAGTTAATAATTTCAATCTCACCATCAGCAAGATTTAAACTTCTTTTCATTTTCAGTAACATACCTAAAGCTGAACTATCTATCATATCGACAGAACGCATATCAACGGCATACTTTTTTACTCCATCTGGTGCCGACTCGTACGCCGATCTAAATTCATTTAAAAATGAAAAATCAAACTTCCCTGATAATATAATTTGATATTCTTCTGCAGAATCGATATATCGATTGCTAATACTCATAGTAAATTCTCTTTTTTAAAATAGATCAATCTCACCAGATTCTACTGATGTCGATTTGACAGTTTCTTTTAATTCCATAGATAATTGTTTGTCAACATTCATCATCATTTCATTTATTGACTGCAGCTGCGCCAGATATATTGGAGCTGTATTTAGTGACTGAACCACACTTATTTTTTCTTTAATACCATTTTGTAAATTTTCAATATGACTAGACAGCTGGGTAACTGCATCTTCATACTGCAATGCCATCACCGCTCCTGAAACAGCATTGCTAATATCTCCCGCAATACTAACGGTATTATCTAAAACATCTGCCACCTGTGTATTTACATTATCTATTTTAATTAACATATCATTAATACTGTCTTTAGCATTTAACGCCGTACTCATATCCATCTGAGCAATTTCTCCTACCACTTCATTGACGGCAATCAAACCTTCTTTAGCAGCGGTAGCGCGCTCTTGAACGCCCTCATTAAGGATACTGGTTTGATTTGAAAGCTCACGAACCTCATCAGCCACTACGGCAAAACCTCTGCCAACCTCACCTGCTCTCGCAGCCTCTATTGCAGCATTTAATGCTAATAAATTTGTTTTTGATGCTATTTTTTGTACACCATCTAAACGATCAAATACTTCATCCATTATGCTGATCATGTCCTGCATTTTATACGCAGCATCCACACCCTTATCACTAACATTTACGATAATGTCTACAAAACTTTTTAGAACAGCTTCTAGTTCAATCGTGAAATCTTTAAATGATACCTCATCATTATCTTCTCCAAAATGCTGTAATAAGACATTAATATCATCTCTTTGTTGCTCCGAAAGCCGACCGAGAGTCATAAAACTATCATTAAGCTTCACCACAGAATCACCCACGATATTCTTGATTTGACCAATAGCTTCTAAGGTAGGATTAACCTCATCTTCAACATTGCAAAAACCCACTGCAAATTCATTAATTCCTTCAACGTATTGAATTTCGACAGAGTTATCTTCAGCTTTTTGCTCTGTGGATTTTTTGAATAAAACAAAGCTAAAGCCCCATACGATGGAGCTGATTATTAATACGAGAACATTAATTAGTGACGCTTCTGTACTGAGTAGATATATGCACAATAAAACACTAACAATTACTGCAGATGCAAAATATTTGAGATACGGTTTATCAACCATTAACAACACAGCCTTAAATTTACTAAAAAAATGAATATACCCCTTTATGACTATAGATCATTATTTAGAGTATTTATCTCTTTATGTATCATTTTTCTCTTTAGAGGTGGTATCGCTGGCAATTGCATCTAATTCGACTTTTTCTATGCTGATAAATTGACGATTTATTTTATCAGCTGTGATTTTCACATCACCTACATCCTTATGAGCCTGCCCTATATGCTTAGACAAGTTTTCCATGCGCTTACCGAAACGTTCAAACTCTACAGAGAGCTTTGATAAGTGCTCTTGTATCAAATGTACCTGTTTACGAGTTGCATCGTCCTTAATCACTGCTCTCGCTGTTGTTAAGACCGCCATCAAGGTGGTTGGCGACACCATCCATACCCGTTTTTTCTGCGACTCTTCTACTAAATCAGGATGATGAGCATGTATCTCTGCAAACACAGACTCAGCCGGGATAAACATGACAGCCCCCTCTGCTGTCTCACCTGGAATAATATATTTATCGGCAATATCTTTGATGTGCTTTTTAATATCCGCCTTAAACTGCCTCTCGGCCTTAACCCTATCGGTATCTAACGCATCAAAAGCTGTCATTTTTTGATAATTTTCTAATGGAAACTTAGAATCTACCGCAATGTTGCCGCTTGGCTCGGGTAAGAAGAGCATGCAATCTACTCGGGTATTATTTGATAAAACATATTGCAAGGCATAACTACTTTCAGGCATTACATTACTCACTAAGGCCGATAGCTGAACTTCACCAAAAGCACCTCGAGAACGTTTATCCGCCAATACTTCTTGCAAGCTAACAACATTACCTGATAATTCTGTGATTTTCTTTTGTGCTTCATCAATAAGCGTTAATCGCTTCAAAACATTGGCAAATGTTTCTGTTGTTTTATCAAAACCTTCGCCTAGTTTTTTCTCAACCTGCCCACTGATTTCTTTAAGTCGTAGATCTGTTTTATCAGTTAAGTTTTCGACCCGTTTGCCAAACTCGTCACCATACGATTTTAATGACTTTGAAACCTGCTCGTTTTGAGATTTACTATTTTCAGCTAAGGTCTCATTAAGTACTTTTAATGATTCTGCATTATTCTTTAATATGGACTCATTATTTTTAAATAACAATTCACCCATATCTGTTTTAAATTCATTAAAATTACTTGCCAATTGCTTTTGTAATTCGGATATTTTATTGGCTTGATTAGCTCTACTCTCAAGATCAGTTACCTTCAACTGGCTTTGAAAGTCTTGCATCGAGTTCATCATTTGAGTAATTTTCTGCTCTACAAGTCCCCTCAAACTATCGAATTGTCTTGATTGCTCATCAGCACGACCCGACATAACATCTTGACGCCTGACCAGTGATATTAACAGTATCATCAGCACCACACTGATAACGGCGATTACACCTAAGAGAATTTGTTCTAATGTCATATGGTCTAGTCAATAAGTTATGGAATTGCTGCTATTATCACACTCTCTTTCACATCAGAGCAACGTATGAAACAAATATGTTCCAGCCATGAAATAGCAGACCCTGGATCTAAAGAATTTAGCCTGAAAATAGGCAGGGAAACACTCGAGGGTTTTATTGTACATAAAGATGGTGAGTTTTTTGCCTACAAGAACAGCTGCCCTCACACAGGCGCCAGCCTTAACTGGCAAGAAGATCAGTTTCTTGATATGGACCTTAGCTTTATACAATGCAGCATTCATAATGCCTTATTCGAATGTAATAGTGGCTACTGTATAGCCGGCCCCTGTAGCGGCAGCAGCCTTGAGGAATTAAAACTCAACATTATTGATAATGAGATTTTTATAAACCTGTAAACTTCGGTCTTTATAGCTTTAATTTTTGCATAAAAAAACCGCCCCAGCCAATAACTGGGAGCGGCTCTTTTTTAGTCAGCAACAATTAAGCGACTTGCTCCGTACTTATTAGATCTTTATAAGCATGCCATGATGCATGACCAATCAGTGGCATCGTTACAATCAAACCAATACCTAAGGTCGCCATACCAATACCTGTGAACACAACAATTAACACAGCCCAATAAAGCATTGGCATTTTATTTTTCATGACGGCTTTAAAGCTTGTGATAGATGTTGTGATGCAATCCATTTCTTTATCCATAATCATTGGAATGGATATAACGCTAATGGAAAAAACAAATGCCGCAATAATAAAACCTATTGCAATATAAAGCGTTAAGAAACCAATACTGTTATCAGAATACAATAATTCCATAACCGACATATCATGCGAAGTTAATAATGCCGAATTAAAAAATATAGCCGCAAGGATGGCAGACAGCCTTACCCACGCTATCGTAATGATACCTAACATTAACGCGTACATTGCGATGCAATCTGGATTACCGCAACCTGATTTTATTCCACGAAAAAACGACATCTTTGTTTCGCATTTAACCAAGTCTTGTGAATTTCTACTAATGGCATATAAACCAACAGCAAGAAAAGGCCCCAGCAAAAGAAACCCTGTTGTTATCGCAAAGACTAAATGAGAAGAACTAGAATAAGCGTACACCAGCAGCATTCCAATAACTGCAAATAATGTACCGTAAGAAAGACTGGCCACAGGTGTTGCTTTTAAATCAGCCCACCCTGCTTTTAACCATTTTCCTGGGCTAGACATGTCCATCTTGTTAATTGTAATAACTTGTCTACTCAGTTCTTCTGTATGACTAATTGTTGTATCGTTCATAAGCAATCACCTTTATTCCTCGTTAGGCTGTCAGACTCTGTTTGCCAGAACAACTCAGCTGATAAGAAAAGAACTTTCGAGCTTTTCAAAAAAACAACTGGTTCTTCCAGCTTAAATTAAACATTTTTAAAAACAAAACAGGTTATGAGTTATTTTTTTATTAACTCCGCCAACAATTTTGTTTTTAATTTATAACGTTTAATAGCCTGGTCGGGAAAACGAAATGCCAACTTGCACATTGCGTTTATCTACATAAATTTAATACTCGTCATCAATATATCTCTAAAGACATATTGAAACCTTACTTAAGAGTATATGAAAAATCCCTGATGAATCAAATTGTTTTTTGTATATTATAATAACCGAATAAAGTAATAATCTAATTCTTCATAAGTCATTGAAATATATGAACTACTCACAACAAATTTTTATACTTTTTTCCAGGGTTCAGCTTGCGTTTTTTTTGATTTCTAACGACAAACACCTGCATTGCGCAGGTGCTTGTATTTCAAATATTTAAAGCAATCACTTGCTTTAAATATTTATTTTTATACCGCTAAATGTTGATTGTTATTTATTATAAAAGCCCATTATTTTCTGCATACCATCAACAATACCTAACTTATTGTGTGGCGAAGTAAAGACAGCCTGTAACTCAGCTTTAGGGTTTATTACCAAGATAGACGCACTGTGATCATACAGATAGTCATCGTTCTTAATATCACCACTGGCACCAGCTGCTTTTAAATAAACTGAACTCAATTGTTTAACTAAATTATCCAACTGATCTTTTTTACCTGTTACACCAACAAAAGATGGATCAAAATAGTACACATAGTCACCCAATATTTCAGGTTCATCTCGAACAGGATCAATTGAAACAAATGTCACTGTTGGTAATTCCATTTTTAAAGCTGACATATCGATGTAAGCTTGCTTTAAAATACCTAACGTATTTGGACACACATCCGGGCAATTTGTATAACCAATAAACACCAGCGACCATTTATTTTTAAATTGTTGAACACCAAAATCATGGCGACGCTGATCCATTAAATCAAATTTTGTTAACACTCGTGCGGGATGAAGAATAGTCCCTTCGATGATAGGTGGCTGTTTTTCAGCATCCATCATGCTGCTTAGTTTAAAACCTGCCCACATAGAAACGACAGATAATATAAACACCATTGCTAACTTTGTTAAATTGCTTTTATTCATTCTTAACCCAATATAAAGTGATCTGCAATTAATGCTACAAACAACAACATTAAATAATTAATCGAATAGACAAACGTTTGAATAGCTGCACTTTCTCTTTCGGTAAAAAACAATTCTAATGATTTATACAAAAAGATACCGCCCAAAACCACCGCTGCTGATAAATAAATCCAGCCCGCATAGTAAGCAAGATAAGGCAACAATGTAACGATAACCATTAAGACCGTATAAGCGACAATCGCCATTTTTGTATATCTAACACCATGCGTAACTGGCAGCATTGGTATTGCTACTTTTGCATAGTCATCACGTCGATGAATAGCTAACGCCCAAAAATGAGGAGGTGTCCAGGTAAAAATAATTAACACTAATAACAGACCAAAGGGGTCGATCGAATTGGTAACAGCCGTCCAGCCCAATAATGGTGGCATCGCCCCAGCTAAACCACCAATCACAATATTTTGTGGTGTAGCTCGCTTTAAATACATTGTGTAAATAACAGCATAACCAATTAAGCTCGCAAAAGTTAAGACAGCCGTTAATACATTGATATAAACAACCAGCATTGCCATTGAAACAACTGATAATGTGAGCGCAAATACAATGGCATTACGTATAGTAACTCGACCACTTGCTAACGGTCTGTTTTCTGTTCGCTTCATGCCCGCATCAGATTTATATTCAACGATATGATTTACCGCCGCACCACCTGCTGCCGCTAATCCAATTCCTATATTGGAGATAATCAATATATCCCACTCTATTCCCCAGGCAGGAAAAGCAAGTACCGTACCCACTACTGAAGTCAAAATTAATAGTGCAACCACTTTTGGTTTACACATCTCAAAATAATCTCGCCAGCTGGATTTAACACTTTCATTCATTGCAGCATCTACCTCACTCATTTTCCGCTCCTCGAATAAAACTTTCTTTAGGAAGCGACATAGTGTGGAACAGCGTCACTAAACTCAATAATAGTAAAACAGCCACACCATTGTGCGCTAATGCAATTGGCATAGGGATAGAGAACAAAACGTTACTAATTCCTAAAATAACTTGTATAGCCAATAAAGCAGCGATTACTTTTAATGTTTTTCTAAAACGTTTGTATTGCCATACTTTAAATAACATAAACATTAAAACAGCAATAGTAATGTATGCACCTAAACGATGCGTCCATTGAATGGTGACACGCGCATCATTACCTAAAATACCAAATTCGTAATTAGTAACACCATGACCCCATAACTGAAACGCACTCATGAAATCCATTGGTGGAAACAGACTACCCTGGCATGTTGGAAAATCAGTACAAATAATGGCAGCATAATTTGAACTCGTCCAACCACCTAAAAATATTTGTGCAATTACCACAATCATTGCAATTTTTACTAAACCTTTTAATTCATGCTGATGAAAATCAAACTCTCGATCACGCAGCCTTAATGTAATATACCAAAGTAAGTTAAGCGTAATAAAACCACCCAACAAATGCCCCATAACCGTTACCGGCCATAAACCTAAAGTAACGGTCCACATTCCTAATAGGGCCTGAAAAATAATAAGACCACCTAGTCCTACAGCCAGCGGCGTCATACCCTTCACTTCTTCTTTATATTTTATTAACAAGAAACAGATTAAAAAAACCATTAAACCCAATGCACCTGCAAAATAACGATGAATCATTTCAGGCCATGCCTTAGCGGCTACAACCTCTTGCCCAGGGAATAATTCTTCAGCTTTTAATAAAGCATGATCTGTCGTTGGAACAGACAAATGACCATAACAACCTGGCCAATCAGGACAACCAAGCCCAGCATCCGCCAAACGAGTAAAGGCACCCAATAAGATAACCACTAAAGCCAGGCAAGCTGTCGCAAATGTTAATTTATGTGTTAATAGATTTCTCATAGTTCTACCCAATATGCGACGCTTTTAACAGCCGCTTAATGTCTTTTATGATGTCCTTCGCCGTATTGTCCTTGTTATATTTCAAAATGACATTACCAATCGGATCAACAATAAAAATAATATTTTTATTCATCATGTCATTACCTGTATAACCCAACGCCCGGTTAAAGACTTCTTTGTCCGCATAATAACGATCGAAATTAACGTAATGTGTTTTTATTTTCTCTTCAAACTCATCAGCAATGTTTTTTTCAAAGTGAATAAGAACATTAGTAATACGCGTTGATTCTTTATGGAACGAGGTTTTAATTTGACGCATTGTATAAATAGTTTCTTCGCACTTTTTATCACAATCAGCATCCATAAAAAACATCATATGCCAATGGCCATAGACATCATTTTGAGCCGCTTTACTACCATCAAGCGCCAGCAGATTCATATCCATCAACTGCACACCCACTTCAACAAACTCACCCTGATTTACTTTATGGTCTGTTCCTCCCGCATAATACAAATAATAGGCAGCACCGATGGGCGCTAAAAACGTTAACACCAACATTGATAACATATAGGATTTCAAATTTTTCTTATCTTTTTTATCATTCATCATTTTTAGTTCTTTTTGTATTTACAATAAAATAAATGCTCAATAGTGCAACAAATAAACCAAACCATTGCACGGCATATCCAATATGTTTATTACTATCCAATTTTAAAGCCGGCCAGTTTCTATCAAAACCGGCAGCTGAATTTTTATCTAACTTAATCACATACGAAGAAAACTTAACATCAACTACTTTTTCAAGCTCAGCAACATTAATACTTTGAATAATGACCGGCCACTGCCTTATATCGTACTGTTGATCTTGCAACATAAACACTTTGTCATAAGGCGTTCGCACAAAACCTGTCAGAGTTTGCATTTCTTCTGGTGTTTCAAATTCAGGTAAATCTTTTCGATACTTTGTACGTGGAATCCAGCCGCGGTTAATCAACACCCAGGAACCATTCTCAAGTTCAAAAGGTGTAACCACGTTGAAACCAGCATTCATTTTCATGACTTTGTTATCTAACAAGAAACTTTTTGAGGCATTAAAACGACCGGTTAACGTCACCGGCACAAACTGACGATCGTCTTTATTTATTGGTAACAAACCAGGTTCGATAGGATCATTTAAACGTCGAGATTCAATCTGTTGTTTGAGGTTATCTTTGGCGTGAGCGCGCGACAACTGCCACTGCCCTAAGGAGTACAACAGAGTTAACAACAGCAGCGTGACCACTGTTGGTATAAGTTTCGGACTAAACGTGTAGGACCCGAGCCTGATTGTAAATAATCGTAAATCCAGCATAGTTCGAGTCATCAATTTTCTATATACTAATCCAGTCAATATTAACTGAATTTAAAAAACGGTGTTCTTTATGTTATTCAAATCCATCATCATTATTCTTTTGCTTATGATTTTAGTGAGCCTTGGTAAAGCCCTTTATCATATGGTACGCAAGGAACGTAACCCCGATGGAGTGGTTAATTCTTTAACTTACCGCATTGGTCTTTCTGTTCTACTTTTTGCTTTAATCGTTTTTGGAAGCTTCATGGGGTGGATCACACCCCACTCACTTACCTAAAAAATGTATCTTGTGAGCGATAGCTGCGTTAAAAACAAATTCAAAATGCTCATTTACTCGTTGTAAACTGCGCTTTTTCATTTGTTTTTGCCTTGCTCTCATCTCACAAGCTGCATTTTTTCACTATCTTAGTTATATCTCAATTACAAAATATACACAAAGATAAATAGACCTAACCATACTACGTCTACAAAATGCCAATACCATGCAGCCGCTTCGAATGCGAAGTGGTTATCTGCAGTGAAGTGACCTTTTAAGCAACGTACTAACATCACAGCGATCATGATTCCACCGACTGTTACATGGAAACCGTGGAAACCAGTTAGCATGAAGAAGGTACTACCATAGATACCTGATGCCAATGTTAGGCCCATTTCGCCATAAGCATGCATGTATTCCATAACCTGTAAGATCAGGAATGCAACACCAAGGATCAATGTAATAATCATCCATACGTTTAACTTAGTACGTTCACCTGCACGTAATGCATGATGCGCAATCGTTAAAGTAATTGATGATGTTAACAGTAACAATGTATTAATTGCCGGCAATCCCCAAGGACCCATAGATTCTTGAGGCGCTACAAATTTAGCATTGTCTGGGTTTGCCAATATAGGCCAAACCGCTTCAAATGTAGGCCATAAGACCTCATGTGTTAATGCGTTATTGCCTTCACCACCTAACCACGGCATAACTAATACACGTGCGTAGAATAATGCGCCAAAGAAGGCAGCGAAGAACATCACTTCTGAAAGGATGAACCACATCATACCCATACGGAACGAGACATCTACTTGTCCGTTATAGTTTGGCGACTCTTCAACCACTTTACTAAACCAACCGTACATCATAAAAATAATGATAGCTGAACCAACTGCTAAAATTGGTAAACCTATACTAGATCCATGAATCGCATTTACTGCTCCGAGTACCATTCCAAATAAACCCACGCTGCCCACAATTGGCCAGTGACTGGGTTCAGGAATAAAATAATGGTCTTTATCAGCCATAATCTTGCCCTATTCGTTTGCCATCGACAGTTTGGCATTTTTGCCTTTTTCTGCAGACGGACTATTAAAGAACGTATAAGAAAGTGTCACGGTATTTATATTTTTCGGTAAATTTTTATCGATTATAAACACCACTGGCATTTCTTTTTCCTCACCCGACTTTAATTCTTGCTGCGTAAAACAGAAACACTCTGTTTTCGTAAAATACTTTGCAGCCTGTCCAGGCGAAACACTAGGAACCGCGTTACCAACAATACTGTTTGATGACACGTTCTTAGCTAAAAAATTAACTCGACTTGGTTCTCCCGGATGTACTTTCATTTTTGAAACCACCGGTCTGAATCTCCATGGCAGGTTAGCATTAACGCTGCCAGTGAACTCAACCGTAATCAGACGATTTTTATCAATATCTGCTGGTTTAACTTCAGCAGCTTGATCGCTGGTACGGCCATTCAAACCGGTGATGTCACAAAAAATATCGTACAGGGGAACCAATGCATAACCAAAGCCGAACATAAAGACGGTCGCAAGTAATAGCTGTCTCACTATTTTTTTGTTCTCACCTTTCTGCTGGTTTTGATTTTGCATTGTCATTTCCTATTTCACTTCCGGAGGAGTAGAGAAACTATGGAAAGGTGCTGGAGATGGCAATTGCTCAAACTCCAAACCTTCTGCTGCTTCCCAAACTCTGTCAGTTGCTTTCTCGCCA